>JAGBID010000029.1 GCA_017935165.1 Clostridia bacterium | reverse complement strand
GTTTATCAGCAGCTATGAGGACGAGGCTCTTGGTACAGGTATGGTTGTTATCCAGTCCGAAAAGAGATACAAGGTTTTAACTGTTAACGATATGTTCACCATCGAGCAGGATTCCTCCACAGGCGCTTACATCTACTACTCAATGGTTGACGGTGCACTTGCTAACGCTGTTCACCTTACAAACCTTATGAACGTTCCCGTTGTTGCTTTTGCAGTAGGTCACGACGAGCTTTTAAACACAAACTACACACTTTCCATGCAGGAGCTTTTTGAAGAAAACTCCTACGAGGTAGTTTCCTTTAATATTATGACTGAGGCTATCCCCGAAAATGCTGCAGTTCTCTTTATTCCCTGCCCCACAACCGACTACACAAAGGAAGAGGTTGACAAGGTAAGAGCATACCTTGAGAACGAAACAAAAACATATTCACACTCAGTTATCGTAACAAGCGACCCCAGCCAGAGCGAGCTTAAGAACCTTAACGCACTTCTTGAGGAGTGGGGTATTGGTGTTGAGAGCGGTGTTATCCTCGATAGTGACGACAGCAACGTGCTTTCAAGTGCTGCAGGCCCTGCATATAACTGCTACTTCACAAACAACGTAGGCGAAGTATTTGCAGAGAATACCTACAGCCCCATTATCACAATTAACTCCCGTCCTGTTGAAATTCTCTTCAACAGCGTTATCAACGGTATTGAAGTAACTCCCTTACTCCAGACAAACAACACTACCTACGTATCCCAGAGTACAGAAGCAAGTGAAAACCCCGAAACAGGTGTTATTACATCCGCTGCTATGGCAGAAAGAGCTTACACAGCTCCTGACAATAAGATGTATGCATCTTACCTTTGCGTATTCGGTGATACTACTGTATTTGCTGACACATACTTCAGCTCCACAGCCTTCGGCAACAGAGCATATACACTTGACCTTGTTCAGTATACAACAGGTACTGAGGACCAGACTTTAGGTATCACTATCAACCAGACTGCAACAGCTTCTTACGATATTGTTATGAGTGCTTCCGTTGCTAACTTTGTTGGTTTCATACTCTTCACGATTATCGTTCCTCTTTGCATTCTTGCTTTAGGCTTCTTCGTATTTATCAAGCGCAGACATCTGTAATTTAGTTAAAAAGCTATTGAAAGGTAAGCCGGTAACCCGCAAAAAGGGTCCGGCTTAAGTCACTACAATGAAAAAGTATAAAAAACAAATTATAATATTGGCTGCGGTTGTAGTAGTTCTTGGTGCAGTAATGGCAGCGCTCCTTTTAACTGCCCCCGAGAAACAGGAAAACACAAATACTCCAAGCACAGCTGAAACTTACACGATTATAAATAAGTCAGACTTAAGTGTTACTTCACTTTCTATTGATAATCCTTCCTCAAAGTACGTTATCAACATAAATGAAGAAGAAAATGACGACGGCTCCATCTCCACAGTTTACGAGGTTCCCGGTTACGAGGGCATTAACTTTAAAACAAGCGGCTTTGAGGCTGCTGCAAACGTTTTCCTTAAGTACTCAGCTACAAAGGAAATCGGTGAAGTTGAAAACCTTGAGGAATTCGGTTTAAAGGGTGAGAATGCAAGCACAGTCACAGCAACTTACAGCGACGGCAGCAAGGAAACTCTTGTTATTGGTTTACCTGCAGGCGAAAGCAGCGGTAAGTACATTCTTCATAACGGTAAGGTATATATCGGACTTATAAACGTTCTTTTCGCTTCCGACATTTCTGCTCAGGTTTCAATTCCCTCCTGGGATATAGGCCCTTACTATGAGTATGACGGCACAGAAACCTATAACTTTGAAAAGTTTAACTTAACAGGTACAAACTTCCCCCGTGATATCAACATTTATTACGATACAAAGAAGTTTGAATACTATATGACAAAGCCCATCGCTTGCTACGGCGGTTACAGCTTTATCGGTGAGCTTTCTGACTACCTTATAAGCTTCACAGCAGGTACTGTTGTGGACGTACTTCCTGAGGAAGCTGAGCTTGAAGCTTACGGCTTAAACGAGCCCTATGCCGAGCTTGACTTCTCCTTAAACGGTGTAGCTCACAAGATTACTGTTGGTAACAAGATCGACAACACCAAGAGATACGTATTAATCGACGGCAACAGAAACGTTGTTTACGGCACTTACATCGACCATATCAGCAAGTGGACAGAGAGTAAGGAGCTTGACTACCGTGACACTTATGCATCCATCGTATTTATTTACGACGTTGATAAGTTCACAGTTGAAGCAAACGGTATAAAGCTCGTTTGCGATATGGAAAGAACTCTTAACTCCGACAGAACTACCGACACAACTAAGTCCTATGACTACACCTGTAAGGTAAACGGCACAGCTGTTGACTATAAGGAAATTACAGAGTTCTACGGCACGGTTATCGGTGTTCCCCTTTTAAATATGACAGACAGCGATAACGACGGCGAGACAGTTCTTAAAATAACATACGAGTTCTACGAAGATGAAAAGCGTGAGGACCTTGTTATTGAATATCAGGGCTGCAAGAGTAACTCTGACAGAGCTGCCGCTCTTATTGACGGTCAGTACAACGTTTCCGTTCGTATGAATGCCGTTAAGGACGTTATTACAGCTATTGAAAACTTCAACGAGCTTGTAAAGGGTAAATAAACAATCAGGGTCGATTTGTAATCGGCCCTTTATTTTTTTGCCTTAAATATTTTATAATCTGCAACTTAGCAAAACAGGAAATGTTTCTTGAAGATTCTATGTTATAATATAGTTGTGATCACAAAAGGGGTGATAAAATGGAAAATCTGAAGCTTATTCAACAATGCCTTGACTATGTAGAAGAAAATCTCACTACCGATATAACAATAGAAGAGCTTTCTGCTAAGGTTGGATTTTCTGTCTTTCACTTTTGTCATATATTCAAGTTTGCTACAGGTATGGGAGTAATGGAATATATAACAAAACGCAGAATTCTCTGGGCAGTTTACGAGATAACAGGCGGTATGAAGATAAGTGATGCTGCTTTGAAATATGGCTTCAATACCTCAGCAGGCTTTTATAAAGCATTCAGAAAAAATTTCAACTGTTCTCCCTCCTTTTACGCTAAGCGCTACAAAAAGCATAAACCCTACCGAATAGACCTTTATAAGGAGGAGCATATAATGCTGACGGAAAAAAATCTGAGAAATATTTTAAAAGTGTGGAATATTAAGAATTGTGAAATCAAAAACATCATCTATGAATCGACCGGCGAGATAAATGACCACAGTTTCCTGGTCGATAACAGATATTATCTTAAAGTTTTTACAAATCTCGGTACTGTAAAAAGAAATATCGATATTCAGCTTGCACTTTTAAATAAAGAACTGCCGGCTGTTTTACCAATTTTAACCAAGGATAACGAGGAATATTTTACGGATGGAGAGCTTTACTTTATATTAACTGAAAAGGTTAAGGGCAAGCCATTACTCGGCACTGAAGTTTTCGCCGATAATTATGAGAAAAAGGCATATTACATCGGGGAGATTGTGGGTAAACTTCATACAGCACTTAAAAACCAAAACGATATAACTATAAGCACGAAAGATATTTTTAAGGAGGTAACTGACGAGTGGCTTCAAAAGGCAGAAAGGGTTATGAACATTCCCTGTGATATTACTGAAGCGTATTTAAGTTACACAGAAAAATACAAAGATAAGCTACCTATAGAAGTTATTCACCGTGACCTTAACCCCTCCAATATGTTGATGGATAATTTTAACCTGACAGGCTTTATTGATTTTGACCTTTCGCAAAAGAGTATACGTATTTTTGACCCTTGCTATCTTGCAACAGGGATTTTATGCGATTCGATATCACAGTTAAGCGAAGCGGAGCTTGATAAATGGCCGACAATATTCAAGAATATCATAAAAGGCTACGATAGTGTCGCTCATTTAACTGATGAAGAAAAGCTTATGACTCCATTTGTATTGCTTAATATAGAGCTTATCTGCGTGGGATTTTTCTCTACGCAGGAAAAATTTACATCCGCTTTAGACACAAATGTCAAAATGACGGAATTTATTCTAAAAAAATGGAATGAAATTCTGTGATGACTACACTATGCAGATGAAGCTTTTGCATTAGTAAAGCGCTCGGCTTTGTATTAGCTGTATTTAGTCTGTTTTACAATAAAAAACAAGACTCACACGGCAGAATCGTGTGAGTCTTTTTATTTCCTCAAGCAAAAAGATTACCTTGTTCCACGATTTTAAAGCCTTCCTTTTTAAGGCTTTCGGTAATGAGGTTTACGTGCTCGTAATTTTTGGTTTCCATTTCTATTCTCAGGAAGCAACCGTTTATGCTTTCGGTGTTGCCCTTTTCATAGTGAACACCGGTTACGTTGCCGCCTAAATCGGCAATGATGCGGGAAATATCCTTAAGCTGACCCGGCTTGTCAATAAGCTCGATAAGTAAGCTTGCAGACCTGCCGGATTTACGAAGACCTCTTTCAATTACTCTTGATAGGCTTGTTACGTCAATATTTCCGCCTGAAACAACAGCAACAGCTTTTTTACCTTTAAGCGGGAATTTGTTGAACATAACTGCTGCCACGGCGGCTGCGCCTGCGCCTTCGGCTATCATTTTCTGCTTTTCAATAAGTGCCAAAATAGCGGAGGAAATTTCGTCATCAGTAACAAGAGCTATGTCATCCACATAATGGCTGACAAGGTCAAAGGTGTTTACGCCGGGCTGCTTTACTGCAATGCCGTCCGCAATTGTCTGAACGGAATTAAGGCATTCTATTTTTCCGTCCTTTACGGAGTTGAACATACTTGGCGCGCCTGAAACCTGAACACCGTAAACCTTTATGGAGGGTCTTATCTGCTTTATTGTGTAAGCCACACCTGAAATAAGACCGCCGCCGCCAATGGGCACGATTATGGCGTCAATATCATCAAGATTATTTATTATTTCAAGGGCAATAGTTCCCTGACCTGCAATAACGTTTTCGTCGTCAAAGGGGTGCACAAAGGTGTAGCCGTCCTTATCCTTAAGCTCAAGAGCTTTTTTATAAGCATCGTCATAACAGCCTTCAACAAGGCAGATATCCGCACCGAAGGCTCTTGTTGCCTCTACTTTTGAGATGGGCGCGCTGTCAGGAAGGCAGATAAGTGACTTTATTCCGCATTTTGAAGCAGCCAAAGCCACGCCCTGAGCGTGATTTCCTGCGCTGCAGGCAATTACACCCTTAGCCTTTTCTTCCTCGGAAAGCATTGCAATTTTATAGCCGGCACCCCTTACCTTAAAGGAGCCTGTTATCTGCAGATTTTCAGGCTTTAAATATAGCTCGCATTCAGGGGCAATTCCGTAAGCCCTTACTAAATTTGTTTCACGGATGATATCCTTAAGTACCACCTGTGCACCGAAAACTTTGTCCAAAGTAAGCATAGTTCATTTCTCCTTTACTAATAAAAAAATAAAACCGCCCCAAAGTAAAATACTTTGAGACGGATGTAAACAAGATTATTACATTCGCGGTACCACTCAAATTGCACAAAAAGTGCCGCTTTAGGTTCTATCAAACCCTTTGCACTAACGCAGCATTCGCGTAAGGCGCTACTCTCAAGCGATTTCGAACCTTAAGCTCGGAAGGGATAGGCTTATGCTTCAGGCAATATCGGCTCGCACCAACAGCCGATTCTCTGTAAATGCTTTCAAGCGCCGTCTTCGTCACAGCTTTTATGTTGAGCATTATAGCACTTCATTTTTTAAATGTCAATGCTTTATCACGCAAAATCGATAAAGTATTTATAAAATATACATTGACATTAGAGTGTAAATATCATAAAATGATGCTTGTGGCGTTATTTAAATTTAGTTTTTTAAGGAGAAAGATTATGGCAGTTGTAAAACCCTTTGCGGCAATTAGATTTAACGAAAATAAAGCAGGCAGTATTGCTACCCTCGCCTGCCCCCCTTACGATATAGTAAGTGACGCTGAGCGCGCTAAGCTTATTGAAAAAAATGAATATAATATGATTAACTTAGAGCTTCCTAAGGGTGATAATCCCTACGAAAACGCTAAGGATATGTTTAAGCTCTGGCAGGAAAAGGGCGTAATGACTCAGGATATGGAGGAAGGCCTTTATATCTATGAGGAGGAATTTTTAGAAAACGTTGACAAGGGTGAAAAAAATATCCTTCGCGGCTTTATTGCAAGAGTAAGGGTAGAGGATTTTAAAAACGGCGTTGTTCTCCCTCACGAGGAAACTCTTTCCAAGGCTAAAGAGGATAGATTCAATTTAATGAAGGCGACAAACTGTAACTTCAGCCAGATTTATTCCCTTTACATTGACGAGGAAAAGGTAACCGACAATAAGCTTGACAATATCTGCGAAAGCACTTCCCCAAGATATGAATTTTTTGACGGTCTTGTAACTCACCGCCTTTGGGTAGTTAATGATAAGCTTACAATAGCTTCAATTTGCGATGATTTTGCGGACAGAAAATTATATATTGCGGACGGTCACCATAGGTACGAGACAGCCATCAACTACAGAAATTACTGCAGGGAAAATAATATCTACGCTCCTGAGGCAGGCTTTGTTATGATGATGCTCGTGAATATGTCCCATAAGGGCTTAGTTGTTCACCCCACACATCGCCTTATCCGTGATTTAGAGAATTTCGACAGAAAAAAGCTTATAAAGGAATGTGAGGAATATTTCACAGCCGAGGAATATGCCGACGTAAAAAATGCAGAAGCAGTGCTTAAAGAAAAGTACGATGAAGGCAAGTGTGCCTTTGCTTTCTACGATGGCGGCGAAAGCTTTACTCTTTTAACCTTAAAGGACAGAAGTGTTATGGCAAGCGTACTTCCCGAGAAGAGCGAGGCTTCCAGAAACCTGGATGTTTCCGTGCTTCACAACCTTATTCTCGAGCGCCTTTTAGGTATTGATAAGGAAAATATGGCAAACCAGGTTAACCTTACCTATACAAGAAGTGCTGAGGAGGCTGTGGATTCCGTTGTAAGCGGTAAATCTAACTGCACTTTTATTTTAAACCCCACAAGAGTAAGGGAGATTGGTGAGGTTGCGGCTGCGGGTGAAAAAATGCCCCAGAAGTCCACATACTTCTATCCCAAGATTATTACAGGACTTGTTATAAATCCTTTATATTAATTAACAAAAATAGCCGATAGCTTGAAGCTGTCGGCTTTCCTTTTTATGTGGATGTTTTTATGGAATTAAATAACCATTCCGCCGTTTACACCAAGTACCTGACCTGTTACGAATCCGGCTTTTTCCAGGTAGATGCAGGCTTCGGCTACGTCGGAGGGTGTGCCGATAATACCTAAGGGGATTTCTTCAATTACGCCCTCAAGCTCCTCCTTAGTTAAATGGGAGTTCATTTTGGTATCGATAAGGCCGGGGCAGATGCAGTTTACTCTTATACCGCTTAAACCCACTTCTTTTGCAAGGGCTTTTGTCATAGCTATAAGTCCGCCCTTGGAAGCGCTGTAAGCAACCTCGCAGGAGGCACCTACCTGTCCCAACATGGAGCTGATGTTTATTATGTTGCCTTCTTTTTCCCTGAGCATCTCCTTCACACATTCACGGGAAAGTATAAAGGGGGAAGTTAAATTCACACCTATCATCTCGTTCCAATCAAAAAGGGAGACGGTATCGAAAAGCTGTATTTTGGAGATGCCTGCATTATTTACAAGGCTGTCTATTTTACCGAAACGCTTTTTAACGGCGGATATAAGGTTTATTATCTCGTTTTCGCTTAAAAGGTCACACTTGAAAATCTCAATACGGCTATTATCGAATTTTGAAAGTTCCTCTTTAAGAGATAAGGCTGAATCTTCGCTTTTGTTATAAACCGCGGCTACTTTGTAGCCTTCTTTGAAATATGCTTTTGCAATTTCCTTGCCTATGTCGCCTGAGGCACCTGTAATTATAACTGTTTTACTCACTGCATATCACCTGTTTCGTACATAATTATTGCCGCAGCGGCTATGGGAGCTGTTTCCGTGCGCAGGATTCTTTTGCCCAGGGTAACTATATGAGCACCGTTTTCCTTGGCAAGCTCCACCTCGTTTTTACTGAATCCGCCTTCAGGACCTACAAATATGGAGATATCCTCATTTCCTTTTACAAGTTCTTTTAAAGGGATTCCGCCGCCCTCATAAAGTAAAAGCTTAACACCGGGCGCATTTTTTATTGCATCCTTAAATTTTAAAGGTGATTTTATTTCGGGGATATAGGCACGCTTACTTTGCATTGCAGCTTCCAGGGCAATTTTCTGCCATCTTCCGATTTTTTTCTCCTCCTTACCGCTTATATCGCTGACGATAAATTCGGTTTTTGTGGGTGTTACGCTATACCCGCCAAGCTCAGTAAACTTCTGTATAATAAGCTCCATTTTGTCGGATTTAGGCACGCCCTGGTAGAGGTGAAGCCTTACTTTAGCCTCATTCTCGCTTTTTTCACAGCTTATTATTTTAACTTCAACGGTGCTTTCGGTTATATTTGTTACTTCGGTTTGAAAGTCTGTTCCCTTGCCGTCGGTCAGAATGATTTCGTCACCTGTAGTCATTCTCAATGACCTTGAAATATGGCGGCAGTTTTCGCCGGTTATTATATAATTTTCGGTTCCTTCTAAGATGTTCGGTTCGTAAAATTTAGGCATATTTTTTTCCTTTTTATATTTATTAAAATTTTAAGCGATTTTAAGCTTTTATAAATCAATTTCTGCTGTGCCGCCGTTTTTCTTTTCAATATATCATATAAATCTTACCCTTAAATCCTTTATATGTCAATGGGAAAGAAGCAAGCTTTCACTTGTAAATTGTGCTGCTTTGTGATATATTTTTATTATGGATATTTATGTAAGAAAGGGGATTATTATATGAAAGGTATTTATATTAAGAAATTTACTGCCTTGATTATATGTGTTCTGCTTTCTTTTTCTTTTGCAGGATGTTCAATACTCGATTTCGACGTAAGAAACATGATGGAAGCACCAAGAAGTGATTCAGATATGGCGGCAGTTACGGAAATACTTGATGCTGCAGGCAGGGCGGATTACTGCTACGTGCAAAACGGCGACTACCGTGAGGCGGTTATGTTTGCAAGTCTTACGGGTAAAAGCAATAAGGATGCATTCGCGTTTACCTACGATGCATCCAAAAGAATACAGATAAGCTTTTTCAGCTTTAAGGAAAGCAGCTGGCATAAGACAAGTGAGTTTACTGATAAAGCCGACAAGGTGGACAAGGTTTTATTCGGAGATATAACCGGCGACGGAATCAAGGACCTTATAGTAGGTTTTACCGATTCCGAGGACAGAAACCTTATTTCCATTTTTACATACTCCAAGGAAAAGGATAAAATAGAAAAAATTGACACGAAATTCTATTACACAGCCTTTCTCTGTACAAATTTCAGAAACACAAATAAGGATGAGCTTTGTGTGATGCGAATTGAAAATACTGCTGATGAAGAAACCGAGAAGCTTGTTTTCAGCGTGTACCAGTATAACAACAGAAAGTTTTACTCCGTAGGCAGTGCTGTCGGCAGTGAAGCCTTCTCAACAAGACTTACCACCATAGAAAATGCCTTCTTTGATATGGACGGCGACGGTAAATTCTACGTTGCGGCTGAGGGTTTGTCGCTTCAGGGTGTGTATATTACCCAGCTTTTTACTGAAAACAGCTACACGGAAAGGTTCTACTCCCCTTATTCTGCAAATCTTGAAAGAAATAACGAGGCGGAATTTAAGCGCAGTATGAATACGCAGCTGTTTTCTATGGACGTTAACGGTGATGGCCGGAATGAAATACCCTATATGTCCCAGCCTAAGTTTACGGGAATTTCAAATGCAGGTTATATTACCGATTGGGTTAAGCCTATGTTTAAGTCGCTTACAAAGGAAGTTGTGCTTTCAAGTATAGTTAATCTTAATGATAATTATTATATTCCCATAAGAGCAGAGGACAGGGACAACATACTCTCTTACAAGGGCTCTGCCGAGGATTCTTTGGACGTTTATTATATTGAAACAGATGAAAGTAAATCGGTGGAAAACGCTCAAAAGCTTTTCACTGTAAGGGTTTTTACAAAACCTGAATGGAAGGAATACACGGAAAAGGGTTACACGGAATATACGCTGATTTTAAATTCCAGAGGCGATGCTGTTTATGCCGTTAAGGACTTATATGAATGTGACAGCAGCGATTATATGATAAAGGGTTTTACCTGCATAAAATAATTATTTGATTCGAGAGGAAATATATATGAAAAAGGTTCTTATTTGTGAGGACGAACAGAATATACGCGAGCTTATTGCCATTAACCTGAAAATTGCAGGTTATGAAACTATGGAGGCAGGCTCAGCAGACGAGGCTTTAAAGCTTTTTCTTGAGGTTGAGAAAAAACCCGACGTAGCTGTCTTGGATATTATGATGCCCGGCAGTATGAACGGCTTGGCTCTTTGTAAGGAATTAAGAAAGCTTTCCGATTATATGGGTATAATAATGCTGACGGCTAAAGTGCAGGAGTCGGACAAAATTTTAGGTTTAACAAGCGGTGCGGATGACTATATGACCAAGCCCTTCTCACCCTCCGAGCTGGTTGCAAGGGTTGCCGCTTTATACAGACGTGTGGACATATACAAAGAGCGTGACGATTCCATGAAGCGAGAGCTTGTTTCGGGCGAATTTACAATTGATATAAAAAGCCATAAGCTCTATAAAAATAACAGGGATATTGACCTTACTCAGGTTGAATATAATCTTGTGGAGTATTTTATGGAAAGACCCGGTGTGGATATTTCCCGTGAACAGCTTTTAAGAAGCATTTGGGGCGAGACCTACGCAGGCGACGAAAAGATAGTGGACGTAAATATCAGGCGCCTTAGAATGAAAATTGAGGATAACCCCTCAGCGCCCACTCACCTTGTAACCGTTTGGGGCAAGGGTTACAAGTGGCAGTAATATAAATTTAAGCTAAAATAAAAGGAAAGGAGAGATATGCAAAGATGAAAAATTCAGGCAAAAAAGCAAAGCACGTAAGAAAAAGTATTGCCACCAGATGGCTTTTACACGGTCTCGGCTTTTTCGTGCTGGTTATTATTGTTGCCATAGTCGCGCTCTCCTTTTCGATTAACACATATATTTACGATTCTGTTGAGTCTGCCATACGCGGCAGAAGTGACGAAATGGTAAGTAACTTTTCCTTCCGAATGGATAAAAGTACGGCTTTGGAAAATACCTTAAGGGACTACGTAAGAAACTTTATTGACGACGGCGAGCTGGAGGTAACTGCCTTCTCGGTTTACGGTGATGCCATTGCCAGCACCTCGGGTATGAGCAACATTAGCTACGACGGCTTTGAGGATATGGAAAAAGCTATGTACGACAGCGACAATTTCGGCAACTTCGTAGGCTTTAACGAATACGGCGAGAAGGTTATGGCTATTACAAGAATCGTCCGTGACAAGGAGGGCAAGGCTTTAGGCGCTGTCAGATACGTTACAAGCCTTGAAAAAGCCGACAAAATGATAACTCAGGCCATTACGTTGTTAATCGGTGTTGGTCTTGTTATTACCGTTTTCCTTGCTTTATCGGGCGTGTTCTTTATCAGGTCCATTGTTATTCCCGTCAAGCAGATTTCCGAGGGCGCAAAAACTATATCAAGAGGTAACTTTAATGTCCGTCTTACAAAGAAAACAGACGACGAAATAGGTAACCTTGTAGATACGGTTAACGATATGGCGGCGGAGCTTGGTAACTCCGAAAAGCTTAAAAACGAATTTATCTCCTCCGTTTCCCACGAATTAAGAACGCCCTTAACCTCCATAAAGGGTTGGGCGGAAACTTTGGCAAGTGCTGAGGTTGACGAGGAGACCTTCAAAAAGGGTATGCGTGTAATAAGCAAGGAAAGCGAAAGACTTTCCGGCTTGGTTGAGGAGCTTCTGGACTTCTCCCGTTTACAGAACGGCAAGCTTGTTATGAATATGGTGAAAATGGACCTTTTGGCTGAGCTTGACGAGGTTGTGTTTGCCTTTACCGACAGGTCAAGGGCAGAAAACAAGAAGCTTATTTACAACGAGCCTGACGTGCTTCCATATATAAAGGGCGACAGTAACCGCATCCGTCAGGTGCTTGTTAACCTTCTGGACAACGCCTTCAAATATACGAAAGAAGGCGGCGACATAACCGTAACGGCGTACAGCGAAAAGGGTATGGTATATATAAAGGTTACTGATACGGGTATAGGTATTGCGGAAAAGGACCTTCCCAATATCAAGAAGAAATTCTACAAGGTAAATACCATGATAAAGGGCTCGGGTATAGGCTTAGCCGTTTCCGACGAGATTATAAACATTCACGGCGGCAGTCTGGCTGTTGAAAGTATTTACGGCACGGGTACCACAGTAACCGTAACCCTGCCGGGAATGTAAAGAGGAAAAATTTTAAGCTCGGCTTTAATAAGAGAAAACAGTTTATTGTCGGATGGGGAAAATGAAAAGACGTATATAATTATAATTGCGGCATTGATAGTAGGATTGCTTGCAGGCTTCTGGGCGGGCAGCGTTGTTACAACCGATAAATTCACTGTCGGCAACGACCTGAAACTATATGAACCAGAAAATTACGGCTACAAAAAATGATTATATTATATATACCTCGGTCAACTTTTCTCTTGACAAAAGGGTAAAATAATGTTAATCTTTACTCTGTACTGAAATGTTCAGTAAAAATTTAATTTGCACTAAAAACGCAGTGACAGAGAGAGTAACCTTTTTAAAAAGTTTCAGAGAGCCGATGGTAGGTGTGAATCGGTATAAGTATAAAAAGGCGAAAATCACTCCCGAGCGGCCGAGCTGAAAGTTTAATTTAAACTATAAGTACGGACGGACCTGTACCGTTACAAGCAGGGCATATAATAAGGGTATGCTAAATAGGTGGTTTTGAAGCTTCGCTTCGTCCTGTTTTGGGCGAAGCTTTTTTATTTACATTATCCTTAAATAAATTACGAAGGAGAAAAAATATGCTTTTTAATGAAGTATCCGCAAGTCAGAACATTGTTGCCCGCGAAAAGGAAACAGTAAAATTCTGGAATGAAAACAAAATTTTCGAAAGAACAGTTGAGGATTGTAAGGGTAAGCCTACCTATACTTTCTACGATGGCCCTCCCACAGCTAACGGCACTCCTCACATCGGTCACGTTTTAACAAGAGCTGTTAAGGACCTTATTCCCCGTTACAGAATAATGAAAAATTACGATGTTCCCCGTAAAGCCGGCTGGGACACCCACGGTCTCCCCGTTGAAATTGAAGTTGAAAAGCTTCTTGGCATCAGCGGTAAGGACCAGATAGAAAACTACGGTATTGCTCCCTTTATCAGCAAATGTAAGGAAAGCGTTTGGAAGTATAAGGGTATGTGGGAGGATTTCTCCAAGGCTGTCGGTTTCTGGGCAGATATGGAAGACCCCTACGTAACATACGACAATAACTTTATCGAGTCCGAATGGTGGGCACTTAAGGAGATCTACAACAAGGGTCTTCTTTACAAGGGCTTCAAAATCGTTCCCTATTGTCCCCGCTGCGGTACACCTCTTTCTTCTCACGAAGTTGCTCAGGGCTATAAGCTTGTTAAGGAGAGAAGTGCCGTTGTTAAGTTTAAGGTAAAAAATGAGGATGCATATATCCTTGCCTGGACAACAACTCCCTGGACTCTTCCCTCCAACGTTGCTCTCTGCGTTAACCCTGTTGAGACATACGTAAAGGTCAGAAAAGACGAAACAGTTTACTATATGGCTGAAGCTTTAGTAAATAAGATTCTCGGCGAGGATGCTGAGATTCTTGAAAGCTACGTAGGTAAGGACTTAGAATATAAGGAGTACGAGCCTCTTTGGAACTTTGTAAGTCCCAACAAGAAGTGCTGGTACGTTGTTTGCGACAGCTACGTAACACTTACAGACGGTACAGGTATAGTTCATATTGCTCCTGCATTCGGTGAGGACGACGCCAACGTAGGCAGAAAGTACGATTTACCTTTAGTACAGCTTGTTGACGGCAAGGGTGAAATGACTAAGGAAACACCTTGGGCAGGCACATTCTGTAAGGATGCTGACAAGCACGTTTTAGTTGACCTTGAAAATAAGGGCTTACTTTTCGATGCTCCTAAGTTTGAGCACAGCTACCCCCACTGCTGGAGATGTAACACTCCCCTTATTTACTACGCAAGAGAATCCTGGTTCATCAAGATGAGCGCCGTTAAGGATAAGCTTATCAAGAACAACAATACAGTTAACTGGATGCCCGACAGCATCGGTAAGGGCAGATTCGGTGACTGGCTTGAAAACGTTCAGGACTGGGGTATTTCCCGTAACCGTTACTGGGGTACTCCCCTTAACATCTGGCAGTGCTCCTGCGGTCACACACATTCCGTTGGCAGCATAGCTGAGCTTAAGGAAGTTGCAGAGAATTGCCCTGAGGACATCGAATTACACCGCCCCTATATTGATGATGTAACAATCAAGTGCCCTGAGTGCGGCGGCACAATGACAAGAGTTCCCGAGGTTATTGACTGCTGGTTCGACTCCGGCTCAATGCCCTTTGCTCAGCACCACTATCCCTTTGAGAATCAGGATAAGTTCGAGGCACAGTTCCCCGCTGACTTTATCAGTGAGGCTGTTGACCAGACAAGAGGTTGGTTCTACTCCCTTCTTGCTATCTCCACCCTTCTTTTTGATAAGGCTCCCTACAAGAACGTTATCGTTTTAGGTCACGTTCAGGATGCTGACGGACAGAAGATGAGTAAGTCTAAGGGTAACGCAGTTAACCCCATGGATGCTCTTAACCAGTACGGTGCTGACGCTATCCGTTGGTACTTCTACTCTAACTCCGCTTTATGGCTTCCCAACCGCTGGCACGAAAAGGCTGTTATGGAAGGTCAGAGAAAGTTCCTCTCCACACTTTGGAACACATATTCCTTCTTCGTACTTTACGCTAATATCGATAACTTCAACCCCACAAACTACAAGCTTGAGGATTGCAAGTTAACAGTTATGGATAAATGGCTCCTTTCTAAGCTTAACACAGTTATCAAGACAGCTGACGAAAACTTAGAAAACTACAGGATTCAGGATACTTCCAGAATATTTACTGATTTCGTTGACGAAATGAGTAACTGGTACGTAAGAAGAAGCCGTGAGCGTTTCTGGGCAGAGGAAATGACAGAGGATAAAATTGCAGCTTATATGACTCTTTACACAGCTCTTGTTGAGTTCAGTAAGGCAGCTGCTCCCTTAACTCCCTTTATCACAGAGGAAATTTACCGTAACTTAGTATGTAAGGTAGATGCTAGCGCTCCCATCAGTATTCACCTTTGCTCCTATCCCGTAGCTGACGAAGCAAGAATCGACACAGAGCTTGAAGAGAATATGGAGAAGGTTTTAGCAGCCGTTACACTCGGCCGTGCAGCAAGAAACGACGCAGCTATCAAGAACCGCCAGCCTCTTGCTAAGATGTACGTAACAGGCGATACTGACATTCCCGAAGTTTACTGCGAGATTATCAGAGAGGAATTAAACGTTAAGGATATTGAAATTACAGATAATGCTGATAAGTTCGTAACTTATACATTTAAGCCTCAGCTCAGACTTCTCGGTCAGAAATACGGCAGACAGATTGGCGAGATAAGAAATCTTCTTGCTAATATCGACGGCAGCGCTGCTAAGCGTGAGCTTGACGAGACAGGCACAGTTAAGCTCCAGCTTTCCGATAAGGAAATCGCTTTAACTGCTGAAGAGCTTCTTATTGATACAGCTAAGATGGAAGGCTTCGTATCCGCTGCTGAAAACGGCGTAACAGTTGTTCTTGATACAACACTTACCGATGCTCTTATTGAGGAAGGTATGGTAAGAGAAGTTGTAAGTAAGGTTCAGTCCATGAGAAAAGAAGCAGACTTCAAGGTTATGGACCACATCCTTCTTTCTGTTTCCGGCAACAAGAGAGTTGAAGCTATTGTTGAAAAGAACGCAGAAGAAATTGCTTCCGACGTTTTAGCTTCCAAGGTTGTTTGCGGCGAAGCTCCCGTTGAGGGCGCTAAGGCTCAGGAATGGGACATCAACGGCGAAAAGACAACTATTGCAGTTAAGGTTATTGAAGAATAATTAAGCGAATATAAATTTATAAAATTACCCCCGAAGAAGTAGGCTAAAGCTTATTCCTTCGGGGGATTTTATTATTCTGCCAATGCTTCAGCCATCATTTTTACCGCAAAACGAAAGCCTTCACTAAATGCTTCTTCAATTAAAAGAAGCTCATATCTATCTTGGTTTTCCTTACATTTCAAGCTGAGTGCTTTTTGGCTATCGCTTAAGGTTTTTATAAAATTACTGTAATCTATCTCAATTTTCGTTTCTGCTTTTTTTATGTCGAGATTACGCTTTCCAAAATTATCAAGAACGTTTATATTTCCGTTTAAAATATCCGATATGATATTCATATATTTGCCTCCTTTGGTCACCTTATAAGATGCAAATATTATAGCACCTTATAAGGTGCAAGTCAAGCGCATCTTATAGGGTTCATGGTATAATTATCTAAATTAATAATCGGAGAAAAGCTATGGAATATTACGAGAGACTTAAGGATGTTAGGGAAGATCATGACCTTACTCAAGCGGATGTTGCAGAAATACTGAAAACAACAAGGCAGCAGGTAAGTAAGTGGGAAACAGGCACGCAGATGATGGGTGTGGATAAATATATCATTTTGGCAAAGTATTATAACGTTTCTGTTGATTATCTTCTTGGACTTATAGATAACCCAAGAAAGCTTAAGTAATTAAGGTGGCTGCGTGAATAAAAAATACCCCCGAAGAAGTAGGCTAAAGCTTATTCCTTCGGGGGTTTAATTTTTTAGAAGATGTGTAAATTAAACGTTGCCTTCCCCTTGAGGGGAAGGCAGAATAAAGTTATAAAAAATTAAATTTCTTCCAAAACGAGGATCTGATAAGGTGTGAGGGAGATTTTACCTTCGTAAATTTCGCCTGATAAAATATCCTTCATTTTCTTTTCCAGGGTGAAGGATGCGTTTTCGGCTGCGTTTTCAATTAGGATAATGCCATTTTTGTTTTCGCCTATTCGCTTAACTGCTGTTACACCGCCTTCAAACTCCATAGGCTTGATGTTCTTTTCCTTAAGCACCATTTTAATAAGCTTTATCATATCCTTTTCGCCGGGGATGGTGCCTAAAAGGTAAACAGTACCCTTGCCGTAGCTCTTTTTAACCATAATAGGCTTATTGATAAGTGCGCTGTGACCTGCTGTGATGGAAGCAAGTGTACCTTCAGTTTCCTCGTAAACGTCATAGAGGCTTGTGCCTGTAAATTCTTCGCCGTCTGCCCACTTTGCCTTTATAATATTATCAAAGTCGGGTATCTGATAAAGGCGGTAAGCGTCGGTGATTTCCTCTAAAATGCCGTAAGCGGACTTTGTGTAGTTAGTGCCGCACCAGGTTCTTATATCGGTCATAGGTCCTGCAACCCAGGTGCCGCCGTTTTCAACAAAGCTCTTTATGTTTTCGGGTAGATTTCCGTCCTCTAAAGTCATCATAAAGGGTGAGAAAACTACGTCATATTTGCTTAAATCTGCCTTAGCACCGATTACGTCGGGTCTTACACCTGCTTTTACAAGGGGTTTGTAAGCATCCTCGGTTAAGTGGTCTATGTACTTAAAGCCGTCTGTTAAAGCCTGAGAGAGGAACATATTCCAGTTCTTTGAAGTAAAGTGAAGGGCTACCTTGGTATCTACCTTAGTTTCTCTTATGAATTCTGTGGATTTTTTAAGTATCTCGGTTGTGTCCATAACTTCGTTTATAACGTGGTAGGGTCTGCCGTTAGAATATAACACGCCACCGTGAACTAATTCGTGGCCTGCCTGATGTGTTCTCCACAGCCAGTAGAGGTTAGCCTCGCCGCCTAAGGCTACGGGCATAAAGGAGTTAACACGGCAGAAGCCCTCGGGTTTGATGCTTTGATGAAGAGCCGTGCCGCCGTTCCAGCAGGTAGCGGTCTCGGTATTCCAGAAGGGTCTGTCTTTTAAATTCCTTAAGTAGTCAAACCAGAAGTTTGTTACCCATAAATTTTCCTTGGTATTATAGTGGTTATACTGAATAACGTCAGAAAATTCGGCAATTTTCTCGTAGTCGAGGCCGTTTAAGGGCATACAGTCGGAGCCGATGGGTGCCTTTGTATATTTTCTTAAAATATCTGCCTGCATTTTTAAGAAATCAATGTGGCTTTCATTGTGGAAGCAATACCACTCAAAACACAAATTGGGGTTGTGCCAGGTGCCGCGGGGTGAAGGAATATCGTTGAAGCTATCGTACTTCTGGCTCCAACAATTTAGTTCCCATTCTTTGTTTAAATTTTCAATAGTTTTGTACTTTTCTTTTAAGCGAAGCTGGAATTTTCTTAAACATTCAGGGCAGAAGCAGCCTGTCCAGGAGTAAATTTCGTTATCTATCTGCCAGCCTATTACGTTTTCGTCATTACCGAATTCCTTAGCCATTTCTTCGGCAATTCTGGCGCTATAGTAGCGGTAGTGGGGGTTATTGGAGCAGCAGTCACGTCTGCCGCCGTGGCTTCTGGGGTTGCCGTCTGCTTCAATGTAGAAAACATCGGGATACATTACGGAAAGCCAGCGGGGAGGTGTAGCACTGGGTGTACCTAAAATAGACTTGATGCCGTTTGCGGCAAGCATATCAACTGCATCGTGAAGCCATTTAAAGTCGAATTTACCTTCCTCGGGCTCCATTTTTGCCCAGGCAAACTCAGCCATACGGGCAACGTTCATGCCCATTTCCTTCATTTTTGCAATATCCTTAGGCATCTCAGAAACGTCCCAGTCCTCGGGGTAGTAAGCAGAGCCTAAATAAAGGGGCTCATATTTTTTATCCATAATATCATTCCTTTCAAAATTTCCGTTCTTTTGATTTAATTTTATTATATAACAAAACTTAAGAGAAATCTATGAAAATGTGTACAAAAGAATATAAATTTCAGACCATATAAAAAGAGCTTACCGTATTTGGTAAGCTCAGATTTTTAGTAGGTAGCTTTAATAGTCTCTGCTTTTCCTCTTAAGGGGTGTTCAACGGAGATTTCTGCATCGTTTAAATGGTAAGTGATAATTAAGTTTGTGCTTCTTACGATTTTTAAGGTTCTGTAGGTAACGGAGAGGATATTCTGGTCAAGCCATTTTGCAGAGGCATAAAGCTCAATACCGCCGTTTTGTGCATCAATTACGTTTTTAATAGCTTCGCCCTTCATTCCCGCGTTAAGTGTGACGGCTTTTTCCTCGTTTTCAATAAGTAAGCTAAGTTTATCGCCTTCAAAAACGGGAGTTATTGCGGTGGCGCTTTCCAAAATAGGCTCGTTCATAAAGCTGCCTGAAGCTATGAAGGTGAGGTTATTTTTCTGAAGCTTCAGCTTTTTACCGGAGGCTGCATCCTGCATTAAGGATTTATTCGTCACCTTAAGCTCGGGAAGAGTAAGGGAATCAAGCTTGTTTTTAAGCTCCTCAGCGGCGCCTGTGTTTTCGGGGAGAGAAGTATCTGAAAGGTTATTTAAAATATAGCGGCGGATAAGCTCGAATATATCACCAAGGCGGTAGCTTGCGGCGGTGAAAATCACGGCTAAATCCTCGTCAGGGCATACGAAGGCTTCCTGACCGAAGGCGCCGTCGAAGCGGTAGGAGTGCTTATTCTTGTTCATCCACATCTGATAGCCGTAGCCTGCTTCCCAATCTTCATTACCGTCGCGGTGTTCACCGTTGGAGTTATCTGCCTGAGGCTTTGTGGCGGTTTCTATCCACTTTTCAGGTATTAATTCTTCGCCGTTCCACTTGCCATTATTTAAGTAAATCTGGGCAAGCTTTGCCATATCCTCGGTTTTAAGGGCGAGACCGCCTCCGCCTGAGGGGAAACCGTCCACGTTCAGTGAACAGCTCATTTCACCGAAGCCCATAGGCTTAAAAAGTCTGTCCTCCAAAAATTCAAGGAAATTTTTACCTGTTATCTTATGAATAATACGGCTTACTAAGTGAGTTGCCGAGGAATTATAGCGGAAGTAAGTGCCCGGCTCGTGGTCTACAGTGTGGCTTAAGAATGCCTTTACGAAGTTCTTGTCCCTGATTCTCGGTTCCTCGTGGTGACCGCAGCTCATACTTAAAAGGTGGCGTACCTTCATATTTTTAAGGTTTTCGGAAGGATTTTCAGGTGCTTCCTCAGGAAAATAGGAAAGAACGTAATCCTCGGTGGATGCTTTGCCTTCTTCCACGAGCATTCCGAATGCAGAGGAAACGAAGGATTTTGTAAATGAATGGACGTTGTGAAGCTGGTTTTTTGAGTAGGGCTGCCACCAGCCTTCCGCACAGACCTTGCCGTGGCGCAAAATCATTATGCTGTGAAGCTCGATGTTCTCCTTTTCCAGATTATTTAAAAGACCGCTTATGGCGTAGGAGGGTATACCAACTGATTCGGGCGAGGTTCTTTCGAAGAAATATTCTTTATTTTCTGACATATTACTCATTCCTTTCCTTCTTTATAAATTTATTATAAGGGCAGAAAGGTTAGGTGTCAATAAAATTAGTAGCATTAGCAAATAAATAAAGAGAACACAGCGCTTGCGGTGTTCTCTTCTTTTGATTTATTATAACTGACATTACACCTTGTTTGTGTACGTAATTGCGAAGCAATTCGACATGGGGACAAAGCTATTAAGCTTTGTCTTTGCAGCCAAAAAGCTTGATCTTAGTTTTTACAGCTTCCTTAATATATTCCTTCTTGAGGTTTCTTGTCTCTAAGTAGCCGATGCCCTTTTCGAGACCTTCCTTCATACCCTTTTCACCTGCTAAGAGGAGGTCAGTGAAGATGTTAACCTTTGCGATGCCTTCTCTGATTGTGTTCTTGAAGTCGTCGTCGGAAAGACCTGAACCGCCGTGAAGAACAAGGGGAGTATCTACCTTAGCTCTTATAGCCTTAAGTCTCTCGATATCGAGGCAGGGCTTTGTCTTGTATGCGCCGTGAGCAGTACCGATAGCAACAGCCAAAGCGTCAACGCCTGTCTTTTCGATAAAGTCAAGAGCCTCTTCGGGAGTTGTGTACATATCGCTTGTCTCGTTGTCGCCTGCGTCAGCGTTACCAACGTGACCGATTTCGCCTTCTACGGAAGCACCGAAGGAGTGAGCGATTTTAACGATTTCCTTAGTAGCCTTGATGTTCTCTTCCTCATCGCCTGCGCTGCCGTCAAACATAATGGAAGAAAAGCCCAGCTTTAAAGCTTCGATGCATCTGTCGAATGTTAAGCCGTGGTCATAGTGAACAACAACGGGAACACTTGCTCTCTTGGCAGCCTCGATAACGGAGGGAGCGATGAGCTTTAACTCGCCGTAAGGGAGTAAGATTTCAGCTGTACCGATGATGATGGGTGAACGCATTTCCTCAGCAGCTTCAATAGCAGCCTGAAGCATATCACTGTCAGTTGTGTTGAAAAGACCTACTGCATAGTGGCCTTCCTGAGCCTTCTTAAGAATATCAATTAAATTAACAAGCATTTTTATATCTCCTTATAAATTATTTGTAAATTCAAATTAATATAAATCGTGAACTTCACGTGCATATTTTTCGGGGAGCTTGATGATTTCCTCACGGCTTCTCATACCTGATACGGAGTCCTCAGCAAAGAGGTTGAAGCTTGCTGCGCTGCAGGCAAATTCAAGAATTTCCTTATCGGGAAGTCCGTGGTAAATGCCGTAAAGGCAACCTGCACAGTAAGCGTCGCCTGCACCTACGCTGCCCTTAATTTCGCTTCTGGGAATATCAAGGGATGCTACTGCTGTGTAGTTATAATCTTTATCCATTATGAAGCCTGCTTCCTTAGAGTGGACTATAACCTTTTCCTTAACACCTGCATCCAGGATGTTTCTCATAGTTTGCTTTATATTTTCAATATTGAGCTTGCCGTTTTCGTGTCTTGGCTCAAGACCCCAGATGCTTGTGCTTTCGATTTCGTTCATAATTGCATAGTCGCAATACTTAAGCGCAGGGACTATGGTCTTCTTGTAGTCGGCAGTGCTGTCACTTACAACGTCGATACTTGTTTTAATGCCCTTTTCCTGAACGTCGTGTAAGAATCTTGCCATTACTGTGCCGTATTCATCGTCAAATTCATCGAATTTATCGAGAAGTAAGATATAGCCGATATGAAGCATGGAGGCGTTAATGGAGTTTATATCCACGTCAGCAGGGGAGAATTCTGCGTTGGCGCCTCTTGCATGGAAGAAGGTTCTTTCGCCTGAGGGGAGGTTCATAACGTCGCTGAAGCTTGTGGGAGCACTGCTTGAAATTCTTACCATATCGGTATTGATGCCTGCGTGTCTCATTCTTTCGGTTACGTATCTGCCGTATTCATCGTCGCCTACTTTACCTATAGCGCTGATGGGAATGCTCTTGTCGATGGTAGCTAAGTCGATACCTGTGTTGGGTACACAGCCGCCTACAGCTCTTTTAACGCTTGAGATGTTGGCAAGCATACCGATTTTGGGGTAAGTGTCAATGTTTTTGCAAACGTCAGTTAAGATGTTGCCTGCGATTACAATGCCTTTTCTTTCACCTGTCATAAGATAATCCACGGAAACACCGAAAAGCTTGGAGATTTCGGGAAGCAGGGTTATTTCGGGAAAACCGAGGCCAGATTCCCATTTGCTTACCGCCTTATCGCTGATTTTAAGTTTTCCTGCAAGTGCCTTCTGTGTAAGACCATGCTTTTTTCTTAATTCTGCAATGGTTTTTCCCATACTTTTGGCGTCCATATTTGCCCTCCTTGAAAAATTTTGTGTTTTCGAACTTGCTGATTTAATTATATCGCTAAATTTTTCACTTGTAAACCTACTAATTGTATAAACTTAAAGGAGTTTTTTTGTGCAACAAGAAATAAAACTCAACCGATGGTGGAATAATGCGAAGCGTATATACCTTCTATTGAATTATTTTTCTGAAAGTGATATAATCTACAGAAGAAAAGGAGATGATTTGATGAAACTCAGAATGCCCGATATGATCCGTATTTACGGTGAAGATTGGAGTAAGGATATCACTTGCCAAAACAGAGAAGAAAAAAGTTTCTGTTTTGATCATAAAGATGTAAATGTAAAGCTTGAAATAAAAGATGAGATAAAAGTATACGTAAAGGCGGAAACTACACCTCTTACATACCTGCGATTAAGATTTAATTTTACAGAAACCGAGAAGAGAAAAGAAAATATTAAAATTATGGGAGATGCCTTTGAGCGCGGCTACGGTGAGCTTGAGTGGTTCGGTATAAAGCCTGAAAGGATGTTCCCCTGGTATATTCTTGTATCAAACGGTACGGATTCCGATTTAAATTATAAAGGAAGATTCACCGAGGGCTTTGGCATAAAAACTCTGCCCAATTCCTTTGCTGCCTGGCAGTATGATGCTGCAGGAATCACACTCTGGATAGATATAAGAAACGGCGGTAAGGGCGTTCACTTAAACGGCAGAGAGCTTCTTGCCTGTGAGGTGGTTTTCGGTGAATTTTACGATATGTCGGCATTTTTTGCGGGTAAGGAATTTTGCAAAATGATGTGTGCTTCGCCTGTACTGCCGAAGCACAAGGTATATGGCTCAAATAACTGGTATTATGCTTACGGTAAGTCCTCTCACGAGGAAATACTTTCCGATACAAAGCTTGTGGCCGAAGCCTGCAGTGGGTTAGAAAATATTCCCTATATGGTAATTGATGACGGCTGGCAGAAGAATAAAACTGATGCACCCTGGGATAAGTTAAACGAGAGATTTCACGATATGAAAGAGCTTGCCTCAGAGATGTCAAAAATGGGTGTTCGCCCCGGTATATGGGTCAGATATCTCGTTGACAGTAAGTTCGAAGTTAAGGAAAAAGATTCTCAGTGGCGCTATAAGCATGATTCAAGATATTTTGACCCCTCTCATCCTGAGGTAATAGAATACGTTAAACGTATTACCAAGATGTTTGTGGATTGGGGTTATAAGCTTATTAAGCACGATTTTACCGCAGGCGATATCTTCGGACCTCCTATGAGTAACGAGAGAGTTACAAAAAACAACTGGTGTTTTTATGATAAGACAAAAACTTCAGCGGAGATAACCTATAATTTATATAAGGCTATTAAGGATGCCGCAGGGGATGACTGCATTATAATCGGCTGTAACTCAATAAGCCACCTCTGTGCAGGAATTTATGAACTTAACCGAACGGGTATGGACACAAGCGGCGAGAGGTTTGAATATACAAGGCAGATGGGTGTAAATACCCTTGCTTTCAGGCTTATGCAAAACGGGACCTTCTATATGGCGGATGCTGACTGCGTAGGCATTATGGGGCCTATCCCCTGGAAGCTTAACAGAGAATGGCTTAAAGCTTTAGCTTACAGCGGATCGCCTTTATTCATTTCCTGCAAGCCGGGAATACTGAATGACGAGGAATTTAATGAGCTTAAAGAAGCCTATAAAGTAAATTCCATTCAGGAAAACGAACTTTTTCCACTTGATTGGATGGAGAACCTTTGCCCCGAAAGGTGGATGCTGGACGGCAAGGAGATTAGATTTAACTGGTACGATAATAACGGACCTGAGTATTTTAATCCTTTTGAAAACTGAATAAATAATAAAGGGCAAAGCCAAAAGCGGTTTTGCCCTAACATTATAATAATATCATATTTAATATGCAAAAATCAATTGACAAAGCAAAAAAGATTTAACGAATTACTGTGTGAAATCTTGTTTTAAAGTTACGTGTTGAGAATTTAATAATGATGTGATAAAATATAAATGAAATAGAGAAAGGTGGAAACTCCGATGGTGACTTTTGAGGCAAATGAAAACGTAGAAGATAAACCGGTTTGGGAGTGTATTAATATATTATTATAATTATAATATAAAATTGTTTATTTCTGCACGACCAAGCCAATTGAAAGGAAAGGTCGTGGTTTTTATTAAATAGACTTTAATTCAAAAACTCATTAGCTTGATTTTGGTGCTTGCTTTTATGCTGTGTATTACTCAGGCTTCAACAGCGGTTGTGGTTGACATGAATTCCAGCGGTGCTGCTGAATTGGTGTCAACGAGTTGGCCTACGAAATGGCCACTTTCAGCAAATCCTGTTAAATTCTTTAATAATTTAGAAAGCACTTTAGGCGAGGCGAATTCATTTTCCAGTTAAGTATCTTCAGCAATGAATACTTGGAATGTAGTGAGAACGACGAATGGAGGAACTCTTGTACAATTACAACAAGTATTTAGCTCCGGAGAATCATCAGGAGGTAGTGATAGAACATACATTATTTATGGTGATACAATTGAAGATGGTGCAATTGCTACTACTATGTTTGATGATACTTGTTCGAGTTTCTTGGACACAGATGTTGAACTTGTTTTAAATTCATCAACAGAATGGTCAATTGGTGCTGTTTCTGGTTGCTATGATATCGAAACTGTTCTTCTACATGAATTAGGTCATGCTTTGGGTATAACACATTGCCATGAAAAAAACACTACATGTGCTTATACAAGTGGTTGCCAGTATTTTGTCATGAATCCGTACACGTATACATATTGGACTAAAAGGAGTTTACATAGTACTGATATTGCAAGATATCGAAGCAAATATAGCTAAGGAGGGGAAATATGAAAAAATACGTTTCAGTATTTTTAGTTTTATTAATCATACTTCTGTGTGTCTCTTGCGGAAAAAAAGAGCATAAAATAATGGACAGCAGAATGTCATGGGGATATTATTCAAATTACAATGAAGCGTTGGATGCAGCGGATTTAGTTGTGGTTGGTGAAGTGAAAAATATAGGTAAAACACATAGGTATGATATAGAGTTGCATCCTTATGAAGGGAAAGTCACAATACGTCCCGTATACTATACTCCTGTTGAAATTGTGATAAAAGAAATCATAAAAGGTGAATATACCGAGTCAACAGTGATTTATCAGGCTCTTGGCGGGGAAATCGATAATGTTATTTATGATTATACAGCAACAGATACCCTTTCTATAAGAAAAAACTCAGAAATATTAGTGTTTCTGCGAATAACTAAACCTGATCTTGGCTATGAAAGCATAAGTCCCGGATGTGCTATTATCGAAGATGAAAATGGAAAAGCAATGCAGTCGTTAAAAGGCGCTGAAACAACGGATTCAATAGAAGATATGGTTTATGATATTAAACTTGCAAAAAGTAAAATGAATGAAGTAACTGAATAAAAAATCGGAGAGGCTATTTAAAACAGCTTCTCCCTTTTGTTTATTTTATTAAATCTCTGATAACTTCCCCTGCGATTATAAGTCCTGCGGCGGAGGGTACGAAGGAAAGGCTGCCGGGGGTGACACGTCTGCCGTCTTTAGTCTCTTCACTTGCTCTTGGGGTCAAGGGAATCTCCTCAGAATAAAGGACCTTGCATTTCTTAACCCCTATATCCTTTAGCTTTTTGCGCATTACTCGGGCTAAAGGGCACACGCTGGTTTTATTAATATCGGTTACTTTAAAAGCTGTGGGGTCAAGTTTATTGCCTGCCCCCATTGAGCTTATTACGGGGATATTTAAATCGTAGGCTTTTTTAATAATGCCAACCTTGCCCGAGACGGTATCGATAGCATCCACAACGTAGTCGAACTTAGTGAAATCTATTTCGTCCATATTTTTTTCGGTGACGAACATATCGTAGCATAGAATTTCAGCTTCGGGATTTATATCAAGGAGCCTTTCTTTAGCGACTTCCACCTTTTTTCTGCCTATTGTGGAGTGAAGGGCAATAATCTGGCGGTTTATATTGGTTAAAGACACGGTATCGTTATCAAATAAACTTAATTTATAAACGCCGCCGCGTGCTAAAGCCTCGCACACATAGCCGCCCACACCGCCAACGCCGAAAACGGCAACGTGGGAATTTTTAAGTTTTTCCATAGCTTCGCTGCCTAAAATAAGCTCAGCGCGGGAGAATTCATTTATCATAATATATTTTCCTTAAATTAATATAAAAATCACTAACATTATAATTATATCATAAATAAACTAAAAAATCTATTGATAAAGCAAAAAAGGTTTTAACTCTTTATCACGCGAAATTTTATGCAGGTTTACGTATTGTTTAGGAGATATAAATATGATAAAATGTAAGTGAAATAAAGAAAGGCGGATACTCCCATGGTGACTGTAGAGATAATAAGAGAAGAACATAGGAAATATCCAGCGGTGTAATTTTGTATATTGATTAAAATATAAATTTATTATTTCATTTACACGGCC
>JAGBID010000237.1 GCA_017935165.1 Clostridia bacterium | reverse complement strand
GCGGCGAACCCTCCACACTTTATTTAATTGGCGCAAGGGTAAGCGGCAGTATTATGGTGCTTATCTCCCTATACTTATTCTACGCAAGATTTTTTATAGGCTACACTACGCATTTCTGAGAAAAGAACCTGCAGAGAAATCTCTCTGCAGGCTTTTTTACAGCAGTACCGTACTTAAAAGCTATGTTTTCGGTTCATTATAAAATATAGACAAAATGTGCCTGTTACAGGACATAATCTGCCACATTTCCCGACTTTTATTGACATTTATTTTATTTTACTTATACTGAAATCATATTATAAAAGGAGAAGCGGCATGGATATTTTTAAGGATTTTGAACTTTTATTTAAAGATGAAAACGGCAAGGAAATAATTCTTACCGAGGCTGAGAAAAAGAAAAGCGGAGCCTATACCTATTATGAAGAGAAATGCGCTGGGCTTAGCTTCTCGCTTTTATTAAGAAGTGAAAATGAAATATATTTTAAAATACAAAATGATACAGATAAAAATATAGCAGGTTTTGCAGGTGTCAGATTCAAGTGGGAGAATCACGCAAATGGCTTTACACTTATTCCCGGAATTTATTATAACGGTAACTACCGGGATGAAATAAAGAATATCCCTCATATTAATCTGCCTGAAAGTCCAAGATTTGAGGCTTCACTTTCAGCTGCTTCAATCCCTGCTCTTTTTACCTGGGACGGCGAAAAGACCGCTTACCATTATGAATCTTCACTTAATTCCCCGGCGGGCTGGAACGGAATATCCCTTGATGCTGAAAACAAAACTCTCACTTTCTTTGCGCCTGCCTATGAAGAAAGGGTTTATAAGCATACAAGGTTTAAAGGCTCAAGAAAAGCTTACGTATGGCACCCCGGAGAGATTGTGTGTTTTAGGCTTAAAAGAAACGAATTCGGCTGTGAAAGCATAAGCAGCCTTTATGAATACGTTTTCAATAAGGGAAGGCTTATCCCTCTCTACCCTGCTTTTAACAAGCCAAGAGTAAATGAGGAAGAAACCGCAGGAAAAGTGCGCGACTGGATGTATAAAAAGCACTGCGTTCATTCATCCGTAGGTACTCCAATGATATTAAACGCCTTTGACCGTCCTGAAGATGACTACCCCTATAAGGGCTATGCCGAATGGAACATCCAGATTGGCTGGTGCTCAGGTACTATGAGCGCCTTCCCGTTGCTTAAATACGGCGGCAAATACCGCGATTTTGCCATTGAATATATTGATTTCTTAAGTGAAAACGGCGATAGTCCCTCCGGTGTAAAGAGAAGTATTTACGACGGTGAAAGATGGGTAGACAGAGATCACCCCGAATTTGCAAAGCAGTACGACCATTGCAGACTCTATAGCGATTATATCTATTATTTAGGTAAGTGTATCGCTTTAGAAAAGGAAAACGGCTTCCTTCACGAAAATTGGGAAAAAGATTTTAAAAAAGGCATCGGTCTTATCACTTCCTTATGGGAGAAAGAAAAGGATTTCGGTCATTACTGGAACGTTGAAGGGGAAACTCTCACTTTAAGAACCAAGGGAACGGGCGCAGGAGTTTTTTGCTTACTGGCTCTTACCGAGGGTTTGAAGCATTACCCCGAAAGCAAGGAAATAAAAAAGGCTCTGGAAGAAGCCGCAGTAGTTTATTATGAAAGGAACGTCATTACAGGCAGATGTAATGCAGGACCTTTAGATATTTTAAGAGCAGATGACAGCGAGAGCATTGCGGCACTTACTAATGCCTATGTAAACGCATATCTGTTGTTAAAAGATGAAAAATACAAAGAAATGGCAATTAAAGCAGGTCACATATTTGCATCCTGGGTACTGGCTTATCCTCCTCATTTTCCCGGCGGAAGTATTCTTGAGGGTATAAACGTTTGCGGCGGCGTGCTTGCAAACGTTCAAAACAGACATATAGGTCCCGGCATTTGCACTAATTCAGCTAAATTTTTAAGAGAGCTTTATGAAATCACCGAGGATAAGCGCTGGTATGAGCTTTATTCAATGGTAAAGGCAGCTGCTTTAAACTGTGTATGTATGTATGACGGTGAGCTTTTTGGTAATAAATTCAATCGCCGGTTCCTTGAAGGTATGGTAACCGAGCAAATAAACGTCACGGATGCTTTGAATGAGGCCGGTGAAACCTGGTGTGTAAGCGCCTCCTGGCCCGCTACGGCTGTTCTTTTAGGATACACAGACCAATAATTTTAAAAACCTGCAAAGTCCTGTGCTCTGCAGGCTTTTTATAGCAGGATTATACAAATATCAAGCTGATATCTACATTGATTACGGCAGAAAAATCCTATATTATTGTTTTATAAAGAAAGAAGGGAATGATTCTTACGTTCAAAAAAGCAGAAGAATACACAAAAAGCGCCTTAAAGCTTTTTGAGGATAACCTTGTTATAAACTGGCACGACCACAGTGACCAAAGGTGGTTCGCTACAGAAGATGAACTTAAAATCTTTGATGAAAGCTACTATAACCGTTTGGTAGAAACAGTAGAAAAATTTCATTTTGACAAAACCATTATTTCATTCCTTTCTATGGATGATAAATGCTCTGTAGAAAAAATGAAGCTTGCTAACAACATTAATGCCGAGGCTATCAGGCGCAACCCCGATAAATTCCTTGGCCTGTGTTTTGTTAACCCCGGCTATCAGAAGGAAGCTTTATATGAAATTGACAGATGCCGTGAAATGGGTTTCATAGGATTAAAGCTTTACCACCAATATAAATTAAATGACCCTGTTTTATTCCCCATTATTGAAAGATGCATTGAGCTTGATATGCCTATATTAATGCACGCAGGCAGACTTACTTTTGACCAGTATGAGCCTCAGCCTAAGCTTTCACAGGGCGAATACTTTGCCGATATTGCCAAGCGTTACCCCGAAAGTAATTTAATTATGGCTCATATCACAGGCGGCGGCGACTGGCACTGGCAGCTTAAAGCTATTGAAAAATACGACAATATTGTGCTTGATATGGCAGGCAGTGTTATTGACGAGCCTGTTATTGAGGAATGTGTAAAAAGAATTGGCGCCGAGCGAGTTTTATTCGGTACCGACTTTTCAGCTTCCGCTTCCGTTGGTAAAATTATAGGCGCAGATATCAGCGAGGAAGACAAGAAAACTATCTTATGTGGTAAGCGCTACAAGAGATTTTTAGGAATTAAGGAGTGATTTTATGATTATTGATACTTGCACCTACGTAGGTCACTGGCCTTATAGAAAGCTCCCTTGCGAAACTTTAAATGAAATTACCGAAAAAGCCGAAAAACGCGGCACAACACATATCGTATGCACAAACTTAAACGCTATATTTTATATTGATACAATGGAAGGTAACCGAGAATTCTACGAAGAATTCAAAAATTACGACGGTAAAGTTAAGGTACTCCCTGTTGCAGTTATTAACCCCAATTATATCGAGTGGGAACGCGATATAATTGAGTGTAAGGAGATGGGTTTTGTAGGTATTGCCCTTTACCCCTTATACCACAGCTACAGTTTAAAGGATGATATTGCAAAGAAAGCTTATAAAATGGCAGGCGACTTAGGCTTATTCGTTAAGCTTGATGCAGGCTTTGAAAATATCCGCCAGAGAAATCCTCTTGACGTATTTAAGGATTTAGACAGTGGCGAAATTGTTGAGCTTTTAAAGAGTGATTATAGAGTTACTACCATTATCAGCTCCACCTTCTTAAATCCTTCAGGTACTATGGGTTTAACTGACGACGTAAGGGTGGAAGCTTTAAAGCGTGACAACGTATTCTTTAATATGATTTACGCCGATTCCTACTTAGGCGGTTCCTTTGAAGCTCATTTAAAGGATTTTACTCCCGATCACCTGGTTTACGGTACTCAGGCACCTTTCAGATATATGGAGCCTCAGCTTATAAAGATGTTTACAATAGAAGCGCTTACCGACGATATGCGCGATAAAATTTTCTACAAAAACCTTATTGATATAATCAATTAAAGCAAATCCCGTAAGGAAAACTCGCTCCTTACGGGATTCTTTATTTACTGATTGTTACCTCAATCATTTTTCTTACAGGAAATTCACTTATACAAAAATAGAACTTTTCATTCTCCATCACTTTTTCAAGTTCAGAAGGATTGGTGCTTGCTACGCTGACAAAGGGAGTGAACGGTATGGTAATATCAGCTTCGCTATTTTCAATAAGCATCAAAAAAGCTGAGCCGGTATAATTTTTATCCGCCTGCATCCAGGCATCAACATCCACGGGGATTTTTAAAGATTTATTATAGAGCGCAAGTTTTTGTACATTATACGCACCGTCTTTATTGCCTTCGTTTTTCATTGTGATATTAAGCAGTATCATATATTTAGGCAATTTAATGCTGTCGCTTGCAGGTGTTAATACTTCCCCGCCGTTTTCCTCAATATAAGTTTTATAATCCACAAGTTGTGCGCTGTTCACTCTTATTGAGTATCCATTCAGATTTTCTGCTCTGTCAATAAAAAAATTATCGTCAAGGCTTACAAACTCACCCATACTGTAATATTCCGCTTTTTCGCGTATAGCTTTCCTGTTGGTTTCTCTATATTGAAAAAACCATAAGATAAGCAACACACAAATTAACGTTATGACAGCGATTAAGATTACGGTTTTAATTTTTCTCTTCTTTTCACGTATTACAGCACTATTATTCATATTAAAAAATCTCGTCTTTGAATCCTTTGATAAAAATTATCAACAGCGAAGTAGCCAAAAGTAAAACGGTAACAAGCAGTATTATCCACCAGGCTCTCGTGCCGCCGCTTGAAAGTGAATGTAAAAATCCCATAGGATTTATTTTATATATAACATTCGACATATACAGCTGGTCAAATAAACCTTTCAGATAATTTACTGCTACCATAGTTATGAACGGTAAAAATAATACCGATAACAAATTCTGATAAAAGCAGGATACCGCCAAACTCAAAAGCGCGTATATACCACCATACAAAACATCCAAAAGCAGGTAAAAAAGCACGTAAAGATAAGGGAAAGTATAATAGAAATCTACCCACAAATCCCCGAAATATATATGATTATAAAGGGTATATCCTGCAAACGGCATTACGTCCGGTACAAAGGCACTGACAAGAAAAACATTTAACACCATAGGAATAAGTACTGTTAATGCCCCGGAAACAAACACCGCCAAAGTTTTCGCCAATATATATTTACGTTTATTCTCCCTTGACGCAACGTTTTTTAAGTAACCGCTTTTCTTTTCAGTGTAATAAGACCACGCATAAGGTATAGCACAACCAACTGGCATCAAACTAAAAAACAAGCTGCCTGCAAGGGAAAGCTCCTCGCCGCCAAGCCAGGAATTAAAGAAGCTGTAAAGTGAAACATCGGGGTTCGTTTTGTAATTACCGTCTGTAAGTATGTATTTCTCAATGGTATTCGGATTATAATTTATACGGTTTTCTATCATATAAACAGCACTCAAAACCGAAAACAACGTAAGCAACAGAACGCCAAGCAGAAAGAACTTTGAGCATATTGCTTTTTTAAGCTCCATTTTTATTAGTCTTTTCATTCTCAGCCTCACTCTGCCTCGGGAAAGAGTATGAAGTATTTATATTTATAGCCATCTATATACTCGGTTCCTTCCTTAGGAACGTAGTTTACTGCCAAGTATACATCCTTATTATCAACAAATTCTTTACCCGCTATAATACCAATTTTAAATTCAAACGTTTCACCGTCTTTTATGATATAGGAGAATTTCTGGTGATTCGGGTCAAGCTCGCCGCCTGCTTCAGTTACTGCATGGCTAAAATATGCAACGTAAGGAGACATATTCTTTAAGCGTTCTTCATTATTACCGTTACGCTTAACACCAATGATATTTTTCGCTTCAAGATCAGTTACACTTGCTATAACCTCTGTTTTATCCTCAGAAGGCGCAGTGTATTCAGCTTTCATATCAAGTAAAATAAATCTGTTATTTTCAAGTTCAACAGGATTATCACAAAGGTGAGCTGTATCACCTAAATCCGCTTCATAAAAAGAATCGTAAACCCTTACTGAATTTAAGGTATAGACTAAACCTTTAGTACCTATATCTTCTGTAATGGTCGAACTGTATTTGTATAGCTCATAACCGCTGAAGGATTCACCCACGCTTTTAAAAATTATATCTTCGTTTTTTTCCTTTTCAGGTTTATCCACGTTGACCTCTACGCCGTTTACAATTTCTGTTTCCTGTTTATTTTCATCGGAGTCCGGCGTAATCATTTCTTCAATCCTGTCCTGTGCTTCGTTCAAATTACCCCTGAGACTATCTTCAAAAGCACTGTAAGAGCAACCTGAAAGAATTAATAACACGCATAAACAAATTAAAAATTTCATTACATGTTCCTTCTTTATTCAGAAAAGGAAATACTTAATAAGTATTTCCTTTTCCATAATTATGCTATTTGATTATAATATGTTCCTGAACCTACACTATCTACACTCCAACAGCCTATCGCTGTTCCTGATGTAGAATTTGGAGCCGTCCTTCCATATATTTGTCCCCATGAACCCACGCCGAATCTTTCAGCTACATCCTGTCGAACAAAACCCTCAGTATATATTCTTACTATGGCTTTTGTTCTTGGTTGCCCATCATATGTATAACGTGTGCAATCATAATAAGTCCAATCTTCTTCCGCGGCGCCATAAACAATTACCTCAATTTCATAAGGTCCTGTTGAAGTAACCCCAGAGGCATTTTTCTTATAATTCACATAAGAAGAACTGTAATCTCTCTTTATTCTGCTAGAAGAAAGGGTATTGCACGAGTCGACATTATTTTGTATCGGTAACACAAAATTAACATCTACGTTATTGTTAGTACTTGCTGCATCTATTTGAACATTTAACACAAATACTGATACTACAAATACAGCAACTAACAAAAATGAAACCATTCTTTTTAACATATTACTTCACTCCTTTTTGTTTTATATTAGTATTATAATGCTAACTGTTATTTTTGTCAATATTTTTTCCTAATTATCATCAAGTTGCTATACTTTGATTATATTTATTTTTTTGCTCATTTTCTTTATTTTTCTTTACTTCACATTCATTTTGTGTTATAGTATTTAAGTTATTATGCTAAAATAGGTGTAGTATCGATATAGGTATGGATTTTGCACCTTCACTTTAAATATTGGAGGCTTTTATTTTATGAAATTATCATTCTCCACTTTAGGATGTCCTGACTTTTCCTGGTCGGACATAACAGCCCTTGCCAAGGACTTCGGTTTCCACGGTATTGAGCTTCGCGGCCTCGGCAACGATATTTTTGCTCTTAACGCACCCTTCTCAAAGGAAAACCTTGCAAAAACAAAGGCTAACCTAAAGAGACTTAAGCTTGAGATCTGCTGCCTTTCTTCAGGCTGTGCACTTAAATATAAGGATAAGCACGAGGAAAGTATTGCTGAACTTAAAGAGTATATAGCACTTGCCAAGGAGCTTGGCACACCTTACATCCGCGTTCTCGGCGACTTAAAGGCTATGCCCGAGGAGGATTTCCCCGACGAGTACGTTATTGAGCCTATGAAAATACTGGCTCCCATCGCTGAGGAAGCAGGCGTTACACTTCTTATTGAAACTAACGGTGTTTACTCCGACACTAAGCGTCTTGCGGACGTACTTGCAAGAATCGGTCACGATAGTGTTGCAGCCCTCTGGGACTGGAACCACCCCTACCGTTTCAACGGTGAATCCCCCGAAACTACAATAAACAACTTAGGCGCTTACATCAAGCACACACATATCAAGGACTCCGTTATGGTTGACGGCAAGGTAGAGTACCGCTTAGTCGGTGAGGGTGACCTTCCTCCTATGGCAGACTACATGAAAGCACTTCGCTCCTTAAACTACGAGGGTTACATCTCCCTTGAATGGCTTAAGCAGTATGCACCTGAGCTTTCTGACGCAGGTATCGTATTCCCCCACTACGCTCACTTTATGTCCCAGTACCTTGGCAATGACCACAGAGGCGAGAGACTTCAGGTAAGTAATCGCGGTGACGGTTACTACGTATGGGAGAAAAATCAGATTATTGATTACACCTTCCCCCAGATTCTTGACCGTATGTGCGAAGAATTCCCCGACCAGTGGGCATTCCGCTACACAGAGCTTGACTACAGCCGCACCTACTCCGAATTCAGAGACGACGTTGATACCTTTGCCCGTGCACTTATCTCTATGGGTGTTAAGCAGGGCGACCACGTTGCAATATGGGCAACCAACGTGCCCCAGTGGTACATCACCTTCTGGGCAACTGTTAAGATAGGCGCTGTTTTAGTTACCGTAAACACAGCATATAAGATTCACGAGGCTGAATATCTCCTTCGCCAGTCCGATACCCATACACTTGTTATGACAGACGGCTACAAGGATTCCGACTACGTTGGTATCATTAAGGAGCTTATTCCAGAGCTTGATAAAATGGACGAAGTAAAGCCCATTCACAGCCGCAAGCTCCCCTTCCTGCGCAACATTATTACAGTTGAAAGCAAGCAGAAGGGCTGCTACACCTGGGAAGAAGCTGTAGCACAGAGCGAAAGAACTCCCATTGAGGCTGTTTGGAGAAGAGCTGCAATGATAAACAAGCACGACGTTTGCAATATGCAGTACACTTCCGGCACAACAGGCTTCCCCAAGGGCGTTATGCTCACACACTACAACGTAGTAAATAACGGTAAGGCTATAGGCGACTGTATGGACCTTTCCACAGCCGACAGAATGATGATTCAGGTGCCTATGTTCCACTGCTTCGGTATGGTTCTTGCTATGACAGCATCCATGACCCACGGTGTAACAATGTCCCCCATTACAGCATTCTCACCCAGAAAGGGTCTTGACTGTATCAATAAAGAAAAGATAACAGCCTTCCACGGTGTTCCCACAATGTTCATCGCTATGCTTGGCCACGAAAACTTCAGTAAGACCGATTTCTCCCATATGAGAACCGGTATTATGGCAGGTTCACCTTGCCCAATTAAGGTTATGGAAGAAGTTATCAATAAGATGCATATGAGCGAGATATGCATCACCTACGGCCAGACAGAGGCTTCACCCGCAACTACAATGAGTAAGACAACAGACTCCATTGAAGCAAGAGTTAACACAGTCGGCGCCGCTATTTTCGGTGTTGAATGTAAGATAGTTGACCCCGAAACAGGCGAGGATTGCCCCGACAACGTAGACGGCGAGTTTGTAGCACGCGGCTATAACATTATGAAGGGCTACTACAAGATGCCCGAGGCTACCGCAGCTGCAATTGATAAGGACGGCTGGCTCCATACAGGCGACCTTGCACGCCGCGACGAAAACGGCTACTACAAGATTACGGGCAGAATCAAGGATATGATAATCCGCGGCGGTGAAAACATTTACCCCAAGGAGATCGAGGACTTTATCTATACTCATCCCAAGGTCAAGGACGTTCAGGTTATCGGCGTACCCAGTAAGGCTTACGGCGAGGAGATTATGGCTTGCGTAATCTTAAAGGAAGGCGAAACAATGACAGAAGAAGAGCTTAAGCAGTACGTTATGGACCACATGGCTAAGCACAAAACTCCTTCCTACGTTGATTTCGTGGACAGCTTCCCCATGAATGCCGCAGGCAAGATTCTTAAGTATAAGATGCGCGAAGCTGCAGTTGAAAAACTTAACCTCCACGCAGCAGCAAAAATCGAAACAGCTTAATAAATCACCAAAGCTCTCTGAATTAATATCAGGGAGCTTTTCTATTGACTATATATGGCGTATACTATATAATTAGTTTATTAACTAAAAGGAGTTATGAACATGAAAAAACGCTCATTTTTATCTGTTTTCTTATGCCTGCTGCTTCTCTTTTCGTCTCTATCTATTGGTGTTTCTGCGGATACTGACGATTCACTGTATCCTATCTTCACGGATTTTCAGTCACTTAAAGATGTAGTTGATGTCTGCTCAGATTTCGCTTCATCAGGCAGGTACGTATATGCCACCTATAGCTCAAACGAACCTCTGGTTATTACAGAAGATATTGTAATTCCCGATTATTTTTATATTGCTATAGATGATGAAGACAACACAATGATCATCAACGAAGACGTAAATTTCGAAATTACGGGAACTCACTCAACCATACGCACTAATTCACTTACGGTAAACGGCACTATGAGTGTAAATTATCTTTCTGTCGCCGAGCAGCTTACAGTTAACGGAACCTTATACAACTTCAATTATATTGACCTTAACGGATTTGACGTAGATGCCTACGAACATATAAACGTAGCTGTCAGCGGAACCGAAAATATCATTCCCGTAAATGAAAACTGTGTTGTTTATGATTACCGTTACGTTAAAAACACAAGCGATATCAAAAAAGCAATAGATTACGCAAATAATAACCAGATATATAATTGGTGTTACTACATCACGTTATTTGATTATGACCTTACTATCAATGAATCATTAACCTTCCCTGCAAACACCATTTTTGAAACATCTTATTGGGACCCTAAAACCATAACAATTGAGGAAAATTGTATGGTCGCCCTGGACGGATGCCTTTGGTATTCTTGTATGCCCATTATTAATAAGGGTATAATCTATAATTCCAACGGTCTTTTCTCTTTGATCCAGGACGATATGCCTACAATGGATTCTACCGACTGGTTATCAGATGCATCTTTAAGCAATGTTGATAATGGATATTTCCTTGATAATGGCGTTACCTATATCCTTAGCCCCAGATGCACTTCTCCCTTTGATGCCTTAACCGGTGTTGATGCTTCTATGTATACAATAGAAGAAAGCGGTACCCTTTCATCTCGCGGAAACTATTGGTACCTAACTCACAATTGTCACCATGAAATCAGCGATTTTGATACAACAGTAATAGCTCCCGATTGTAATGATAAGGGTTACACAACATATACTTGCGAAAAATGCGGCGAATCTTTCAAATATAACTTCACCCCTGCTACAGGTGTACATACCTATGATAATAAAAACGACGCATACTGTAACAGCTGTGATTTTGTAAGAGGTTTAAACGTTCCTTCAGTACCTATGTACAGAATGTATGACCCCAACAGCGGCGAGCATTTCTACACAGGCAGTACTGATGAAAGAGATTTCCTTGTAAATGCAGGCTGGCATTACGAAGGCGTTGGCTTTAACTTCCCCGTAGCAGGCAGACCTGTTCATAGATTATACGAGCCTATTACAGGCGAACACCTTTACACAATGGACGAAGCTGAGAAAGCAAAGCTTATTGAGGAAGGCTGGAAATACGAGGGCGTTGCCTTTAACTCCGGCGGTGACGATGAAGTTGCCCAGTACCGCCTGCATAACCCCAACTCTACAAGAGGTGCTTACCACTTTACAGGCAGCGAAGAGGAGCGCGACATACTTATTAATGCAGGCTGGGAATACCAGGGCATTGGCTGGTACAGCTGTAAGAGATAATTAAAAAGCATAAAACAATCAAAGCAGGACCGAGGAAAACCTTGGTTCTGCTTTTAGTTTTCAACAAAACAGCAAAATAATGTTAATAGTGGTTTACATAAGAAATCAGATGTGATATAATAATTGTGTATGACTAATTTTTTGTAAAGGAACAAGATAAATGAAAAAGCGTTTACTGTCACTTATACTTATATTTACCATATTATTTTCCGCTGTGCCCTTCACTTCTTTTGAGGCAGAAGCTGATACAGCCGAGGCTCAGAACGTTTCCGAGGGTGTAGAAAACATTGTTAAAAG
>JAGBID010000028.1 GCA_017935165.1 Clostridia bacterium | reverse complement strand
CTGGAATTTTGCTTTGATATTCTTACTTGAATATCAATTTCCTTCGGAAACCGCAAAAGTTCCCCCACAGAATAGAATCTTCAGTAACTGAAACGGCTGATAGAAAGAAAAGGAAGAAATAAAAATGAAAAAACCTTTGGTTTTAATGATACTTGACGGCTTTGGTAACGCTCCCGAAAAGGGCAACGCTATCGTAGCTGCTAAAACACCTAACCTTGATAAAATATTTGCCGAAAATCCTGTTACAGAAATCGGTGCTTCCGGTATGAACGTTGGTCTTCCCGACGGTCAGATGGGTAACAGTGAAGTTGGCCACACAAACATCGGTGCAGGCAGAATCGTTTATCAGGAGCTTACAAGAATCACAAAGTCAATTTCTGACGGTGATTTCTTCGAGAACGAAGCATTCTTAAACGCTATTGAAAACGTTAAGAAAACAGGCGGCGCACTCCACCTCTTCGGTTTACTTTCCGACGGCGGTGTTCACAGCCACAATACACACCTTTACGGTCTTTTGGAGCTTGCTAAAAGAAACGGCTTAAAGGACGTATTTGTTCACGCTTTCCTTGACGGACGTGACGTACCTCCCTCCAGCGGTAAGGATTTTGTAGTTGAGCTTATGAAGAAGTGTAAGGAAATCGGCGTAGGTCAGGTTGCTACAGTTATGGGCCGTTACTACGCTATGGACCGTGACAACCGTTGGGAGCGTGTTGAAAAGGCTTACGCTGCCATGGTTTACGGTGAAGGCTTAAAGGCAGATTGCCCTGCATGCGCTGTTAAGAACAGCTATGCTCAGGACGTAACCGACGAGTTCGTGGTTCCCACAGTTTGCTGCGAAGGCGGTAACATCAAAAACGGCGACTCCGTTATCTTCTATAACTTCCGTCCCGACAGAGCAAGAGAAATTACAAGAACATTTGTTGACGATAATTTTGCAGGCTTCGAAAGAAGAGGCGGCAGGGTAGACGTTAAGTACGTCTGCATGACTCAGTACGACGCTACAATGCCCAACGTTGAAGTTGCATTCAAACCCCAGAGCCTTACAAATACCTTCGGTGAGTATATCTCCAATAAGGGTCTTTCACAGCTTCGTATCGCTGAAACAGAGAAGTACGCTCACGTAACATTCTTCTTCAACGGCGGTGTTGAGAAGCAGTACGAGGGTGAGGATAGAATTCTCGTTAAATCTCCCGCTGTTGCAACTTATGACCTTCAGCCTGAGATGAGTGCTTACGAAGTAACCGATAAGATGGTTGAGGCTGTCAAGAGCGGCAAGTACGACACAATCATCCTTAACTTTGCTAACTGCGATATGGTTGGTCACACAGGCGTATTTGAAGCAGCCGTTAAGGCAGTTGAAGCTGTTGACACCTGCGTTGGTAAGGTATGCGCAGCCGTTAAGGAGATGGAAGGCATCGTTCTTTTAACAGCTGACCACGGTAACGCTGATAAGATGCTTGAGGATGACGGCGTATCTCCTTTCACAGCTCACACAACAAATCCCGTACCCTTCGTTGTAATCGGTAAGGATTGTGAGCTTCGCGAAGGCGGCAGACTTGCTGACATTGCTCCCACAATGCTTAAGCTTTTAGGTCTCGAGCAGCCCAAGGAAATGACAGGCGAAAGCCTTATCAAGTAATCGCCGGATTACTAATTCCGCAAAAATATATAACCGTAGGGGAGGGCTTTATGCCCTCCCCTTTTAGATTTAGGTGAGCTGCTGCGATACACAACTGTAGGGGCGAACTTTGTTCGCCTGCAAGGGCAGGCAAGGTGACAGTGGCGTTCGTAGGGACAACATTTACAATTTCGAAGAAATATTCCGTCGCGTAAGCGAGATTACGGTAAGCCTGCGGTGATGCTCAAACTGTAGGGGGCAGGAGTTAAATAGTTTATTCGTTAATGCGAGTTTTATTGCTAAAGAGTGTTATTCGGTGAATACCGAGTGGTATTGCCTGTGGCAGTTAATGGTCTGCGGCACGCAAAACCCTTTGACATCACATATAATATCATGTATAATATAAATGAAAGGCAGGTGTGCTTTATGAATAAGAAAAGGGACTTTATAATGGCAACAATAATTTGCATTGTGGCTTTGCTCATTGCAGCTTTGTTTATTTGTAATCAGACCACGGGAAAATACGCCAAGGAATTTACGAATAAGGAAATGAACGCCGTGGAACTTGACCTTACTCACTTAGTAGGTAACGCGGATTACGGCAGTCCTATGCTTGATTTCAGCTCCACTTTGATAGGCAATTCCCATACCGCCGTGGTGGCAGAGTACAAGGGTCGTGAAACCTACGACTGTAAGTACGATATCTTTAGCAAGCTTCAGGTGCTTTACGGCGAAGTAAACACCGAGGATATAAAGGCAGAGCTTGACTTCACCCTGAATATCAATTTCGAAGCAGGGAAGAAGTATATATTATTTTTAAACCATAAGAACCTTATCTATAAACCATTCCCCTGCTATCAGATAACCAACGCCTTGCCCTATTTGGAAGGTGGCAGCTATGACGATGAATACAGCTACTTCTATGACCCGGGTCTGGATTTTAACTTAGGCAGCTCGCTTCCCGTATGCAAGGTTAAATTTGCTAACCTTAAGGGCGGCTATGAAATAAGCGGTTTTATTAAGCGCCTTGCTGAGAAATTCGGTTACGATTATTACGGCACCTTCTATGCTCCTAAGCTCTTCCGCGGTGAGGATTTGGAGACTGTAATAGATAACTGTGAGTACCTTTTAAAGGTGAAGGTCAATTCCGGGTACGAAAGGGTGGGCTACAGCCAGTATGAATGTACGGTGCTTGAACCCTATAAGAGAAAATCCTTAACGGCAAAGGAGATTACGGTGCAATCAATTAAGGACAGCCTTGAAACGGACAAGGAGTATATATTGGTTCTGTGCCCGACTTACTCCTTGAAAAGAGAGAATAAACGCTTTATGCTTGCCGCCGATAACGGCATAATTCCCGTGGACAACAAGAGCTTAACGGAAGAATTTTATAAATATTATAATAAGTAAAATCGAAGGGGCGGACGTAAACACGAAGTGTTTCGCTGCGATTTGCTTGCAAACCTAAAACCGAAGAGCTTACCTCGGGGGATTTATTTGTTGCAACTGTTGACAAAGAACATAAGAAAAATTAGAATATAATCAGCAAGGCTGTTTGTACGCTGCTTCAAGGCAACACTGTAAAACAGATTTATGATATATGGTGGTAATAAACTTGAAAAATAAATATATATTAATATCTTTTTTATCTGTTCTTGTAATAATCGCATCAGTTTTGATTTATAGTCAAAACACAAATACAGATGTTGGTAAAATGACTGTAAAAGAAGCGATGGGTATAGAAATAGAGTTTGAAAATCTTGATGTAGAATCAGAAGATATTTATGATTTTTCACGTTTGGCGATAGGGGATTCGCATACAGCAGTGGTTTGCGAATATGTCGGGTCAGAGAATAGTAATCTTAAATATTATAAATTCAAGAATCATGAAGTATTGTATGGAGAAGCGCCGGATGAATATATTATGTCACCGATAAATTATTCTTTGAATATAGAGTTGAATGAAGGTGCAAAATATATATTATTCTTAAAAAGATATGATGTTATTTATAATCCCTTCCCTATATACGAAATTGAAGATGCTTTTTATTTTAAAGAACGTATAAATGAAAATGATGAATTTATATGCAGTTACATACCTAATTCAGACGATGCCAAAGGTGATGTATATCAAAGCACATTAAGGTTTAAAAATATAAATAGCGCCGAATCTTTATGTGACTATATCAGGTGTGTTGCCAAAATATTGGGTTATGATACTTGGTCGGAAGCATATTATCCTAATATATTCCGTGGTGCAGATTTAGAGGAAGTAGTTAATCAATCCGATTATCTGCTTCATATAAAAGTCGAAGAATTAATCGAAGATGATATATATCTTAAAAAAAGTGTATATAAATGCAGTATAGAAAGGGTACTGAAAAAGAAAGGCGCAGTATATCACGAGTTTAAATTAACTACAATTCAAGGAAGCCTTGAAAAGGGTAAAGATTATATAGTTGCTGTATGTTCATCAGAAAAGATAAATAATGGCAAAAATTTTATGATTTGCGCCGATAATGGCATAATCCCTGTAGATGACAAGGCCTTAACGGAAGAATTTTATAAATATTATAATAAGTAAAAGCTATATTTGGGGCGCACATCCTTACGGAGTGCGTCTCATTTTTATTTTCATTAATAATAAAAAAGGTACACCCCTTTTGGAATGTACCTTAAGATTTTTATAAATATTAAGTAATGCGAAGGTTTGAATTTACAGCCACTTGATTTCTTCAAGGTAATTCTTTAAAAGCTTGCTCCACTGTGAAACGTGCTTGTTGATTCCCGCGCCGCCTGTGCTTTTCTCAACTCCGGGGAGCTTATCAGCAAGTCCCAAGCCGTGAACACCGTCGGGGAAAATGTGCATCTCGTGTTCTATACCGTGATTGCGAAGAGCACTGGCATACATATAGCTGTTTATAACGTTAACGCCGCTGTCATTACTTGTGTGCCAGATAAATGCAGGAGGCGTTAAGTCGCTTACAAGAAGCTCAGGTGAAACCTCCTTGCAAAGTGCCTCCACTTTATCGCCCAAAAGATTGCTGTAGGTGCCTTCGTGGGTAATGTTATCGGGGGCAGGGTGATGAATAACGGGGTAGCAAAGGATAGTTAAATTGGGCATAGGGTTTAGCTTATCAGTGCTGTCGATATTCTCAAAGTCGATGGGAGAAGTGTAAGTGGAAGCAAGGGCAGCTAAATGGCCGCCTGCGCTGGAGCCCATAATGGCGATTCTGTTTGGGTCAATATTAAACTCTTCCGCCTTATTTCTTATGACTCTTAAAGCTCTTCTTGCGTCCAAAAGCTGCATGGGGAAGCGGTCAGGACTAAGACGATAGTACAAAACAAAGGCATCTATACCAATGCTGTTAAGGAACTGAGCGTAGCCTGTACCCTCGTGAGGGGCAAGGTGACCGTAGCCGCCACCGGGGCAGATAAGTACTGTGGCGGTTGTTTTTCTTGTTTTCCGCAGGGTAGTATTCAAGGCGTGGTGTTGTGTTCAGCGTGCCGGGTATATTTTCCCAAAGTTTAATTTCTTCCATAATTTTCTCCTTTTGTTTTGCTGGGTATTATTTACGGGGATGGAGGTTTTGTAAGCGGGAGGTGGATTTTGGAAAGCTGAGGGGTTCCCATCCACGGGCAACTCGGCTCCCCTGTGTAAGGGGAGCTGGATTTTGAAAAGTGTCTTGTCCACTTTTCAAAAGACTGAGGGGTTGATAAAGAGGT
>JAGBID010000236.1 GCA_017935165.1 Clostridia bacterium | reverse complement strand
TGAATATCTTACGCCTGCCTGAGCCGCAAGGTTAATTACAACGTTGAAGCGGTACTTTTCAAAAAGGGAGTCAAGCATAGCTTTATCTGCTATATTTGCGCGGATAAAGGTCCACTTAGCCTTTGGGTTTTCCTCTGCCGTATTTTCAATTTCTCTTAAACGGTACTCTTTAAGGGAAACCTCGTAGTAGTCGTTCATATTATCAAGTCCGACAACCTGAAGCTCTTCCCCCGATTTTATAAGCCTGCGGACAAGATTTGAACCGATAAACCCCGCCGCACCTGTAACTAAAATTGTTTTCTTATTTAATGAAACGTTAATATTGAGCATAATTTACCTTTTTGTATCCGAAAGCTCTTACATCCAATCACACAGGAAGACGAATTTTTTATAGTCCTTATTTATAATAGCTTTCTCAAGATTTTTGTACTTTCTATTCATTTTAAAATTCTCTTTACGGAGGTTTAATAACATTTCCCTGAACGATATGAACAGCGAAATTTTTATATTTTCAGGGGCAAACTTTGTTCTTTTATAAGACAAAATAATCATCCTCAGCATATGCTCGTAGAACTTTACGTCTGTAGTAAACCCTAACTGCTCCCTTGCTTCAAGAACGCATTTATGTACCCAATAGGTATCAATAGCTTTGGGGTTTACTTTTGAAGAACTTGTTATTCCTGAATAATTTTTTCGGTAGTAATACACCATATTTCCAATAGTGACAATGTTATTTGCAATGTGTGACAATAATGCCGTTACAATGGTATCTTCAAACCAATATTTTTCAGGGAAACAAACTTTTTCAAACAAACGAGCTTTATATACTTTTCCCCATGGCATTCCTGATACCGCTCCGTTGGATGATACAAACGCACATTCTATGTACTTATTACAGCCTAACACTTTTCCTGTTTTATCTTCTATATCGTAATAACCGCCTTGTACAATGTCTGCATTATATTTATAAGCAAACTTTAACATATCATTGACCGCATTTTCTGTTAAGAAATCATCAGAATCGAGAAACGTTACGTATCTACTTTCAACTTCCTTCAATGCAGTATTTCGAGCCGCTGATATACCTGAATTGACAGTGTGATTTATTATTTTTATCAGCTCATTATCCTTGTATTTTTCAAGAATCTTTTTTGAATTATCGGGTGAACAATCGTTTACGACTAAGACTTTATATGAATACGCTGTTTTCTGATGTAAAACAGATTCGATACATCTTGCCAAATATTTTTCTACTTTATAAACCGGGATAATAACCGTTAAATCATATGTATTTTTAAATGGAGGTACATTCCATAGAGCTGAAGTTTTTGGATCAGGTGAATATTTTTCCAGAGCGCTTTCAGCTTCTATAAACGAAAGGCTTATTTCTTTTGTACTATTAATAAAATGAACAAGAATATAATTTGTAAAAAATGAAATTATCTTTTTTAAAAATCTTTTAATTTTATACATGATTTCTTCCGATTTTATTTTTAATTATATTTTTAAGTTCTGAACCGTAAAATATAAAAGCTACAGAAATTGTTACTATAAGCGCTATTGCAGCAACTGTTACAGCCATTACAAACCAGCCAAAGTAACTGATTTCATTCAGCTTAACCCAGTAAGCAGCCGTACAGATAAGTAAAGTTGTCAATAAATCTGCAAAAAGTTGTTTTGCCATCTTCCTTAAAGGCCATTTCAACAGATTCTTTGAGTTATAAATCATCATCCAAATAGTTTGATATGAAAAAGCTATAAGAGTTCCTATGGCTATACCAACTAATCCCCATATTTTTACTGCAACTACAGACACAACAATATTCAGTATTGCTGAAACAATGTGGCAACTTTGCGTTTGCTTATAGTGACCGCCTGCTAACACCAATATGTTATACGGTGTACGCAAACAGCGGATAGCATAGGCTAAAGTGATCACTAAAGCAAAACTTGGCTGAATGTAATTACCATCGTTTATTCCTGAGGTATATACTTTAATAAAAGGAACAATAAGATGCGCTATACAACTGAAAAGAAATACCGTTGAAAAATGAAGAACAATTTCTGCTTTTTGAAATACAGCTTCTAATTTTTCTTTATCCTTATTTGCCCATAAGGCACCTATCATTGACTGCACACCGGCAGTTGCCGCTGTATAAAGCTGCCTTACGCCTGATATGACCATATAATAAACAGAGTAAATGGATACGTTTGTTAAGGTTGAAAAGACGGTTAAGATAATTACGTCCGTTCCTTCTAAAACAACGTTGGAAATATGCTGTGCAATACCGTTCCACTTTTGTTTTACAGGTTCTTCACTATATTTTATTTTTCTGTCTATTTTATAATTTTTGTTGATATACAGTCTGATAATAGCAGGCCCTAACAAAAACACTGTGGCTGAAACCCACTTTACTGTATGAATGGTGTGACCGCTATATATAAGGTATGCTATAACGGTTACGTTTAAAATATTGGATATAATTTGTGTAATAAACTGGATATAGCCTTTTTGATCAGCACTTAAAAGTATTCTGTCAATAAGTCCGAAATAATATTGTGTTAGGGAACTGACACCCATAGCAATGATAAGCGTAACTATAAAACCGTAATCATAATTATTTCCAAATAAATAGGGATATACTAAGCATAGTACTGTTATATATATCAGCATAACAACAGCGATTTTTCGAAAATAATTACTGCCCGATTTTACTATTTTACTAACTCCGATATTATCACAGGCGGAAATAGGCTCGTATAAGCTTGACTGTATCACCTGTCCCACACCCATTTCAAGGAAAGATATTATACCAAGAAACTGAGCAATAGACTGTACAAGTCCATTTACCTCGGAACCGTAGTACTCTAACATAAGTCTCGGTAATATAAAACCGCATATCACTGTAGTTATTTGCAGTAGAATTGATATCAATGTATTAAGTACAAGTTTTTTCTTCATATTACTCACTTTATATAATCAGATTCGCCGTTAAAACGTTACCACCGCACGCCACGTGGAGGCTCTGACCTTGTGCGGCACTATAGCCAAGGGGTATTTTGGCTTTACCCCTTGGCGTATTTAGTGTCTTATTATTTTATCATCTTACCGTCTGCACCGAAGGTGTAATTAGCTGCAGGTAAAAGATCATTAGTTTTTGTGATCCAGTAAGTTCTGTTTGTAAGAATCTCACCTGACGTACGTGCGTAGTAGTAGTCGCCGTCGATAAGCATTAAGCCTGCGTAGGTCTTTACGCCATCTACGTACCACCAGAGCTTGCCGTCCTCGGAAACAATACCGTTCTTTACTTCAGGTGTTTCGGGAATCTCAGGCTCTTCGGGTTCAACTGCGGGAGCATTTAACATCTTACCGTCTGCACCGAATTCATAGTTAGCGGCAGGAAGTAAGCCGTTTGTCTTTGTGATCCAGTACCTTGTGTTTGTAAGAATCTCACCTGAAGAACGTGCGTAGTAGTAATTACCGTCGATAAGCATTAAGCCTGCGTAGGTCTTTACACCCTCAACGTACCACCAGAGCTTGCCGCCCTCGGAAACAATACCGTTATTTACTTCGGGTGTTTCGGGCTCCTCGGGTTCAACTGCGGGAGCGTTTAACATCTTACCGTCCGCGCCAAACTGATAGTTTGCTGCGGGAAGTAAATCGTTTGTTTTTGTTACCCAATAAGTTGTATCAACAGCTAACTGACCTGATGTACGTGCGTAGTAGTAGTCGCCGTCAATAAGCATTAAGCCGCCGTAAACAGACTTGCCGTTTTCAAGGTAGAACCAGCCGTCGATATCGTTGTGCATAATGCCCTTAGCGTCAAGCATTTCGTCAAGGAGCTTACCGTCCTCACCGAACTTATAAACTCTGTAGCCTTCCTTTACGTTATTGCGGTTAACAACGATAAATCTGAGACCGGTGTACATATAGGAATCAGTACCGAAGTAGTACTTTTCACCGTCGATTTCATACCATTCACGCTTGCAGAACTGAGGACCGAAGCTGTACTTTATACCGTTAGCATCAGTTACCCAGGCACCTTTAATAACATAACCCTCTTCATCAGCTGTGTAAGTAAGCTCATTTACAGTAAATTCACCTGTTTTAACTTCCATTGTGGAAGCATCTGCATATACCCACTTGCTGTTTATGTTCTGCCAGCCTGTAACAATCTTGCTGTCAATAAGTGCGTATATCTTGCCGTTAGCTTCAACCAAACCGTTGCCTGTTAATTCGTACCCGCAAGCACAAACAAGCTTACTGTCGATAATTTCATAATCGTGACCCTTGGCTTCAAGCTTTGTACCAAAGTCAACTACAGACTTACAAGTTTCGCAGTAGGTTCTGTTTTCGTAGCCGTTTTCGGTACAGCTTGCTTCCTTACTTGAAACTGTAAGCTCAGCATCGTGGTAGTGCCAGGGATAAATGTTATCGTTGATTTTTGTTTCATGGTCAATGTTACCGCCGAAGGAATTTTCGCAGCCGTCTGAGTATAATGCGCTGCCCTTTACAACTTCGCACTGAACCTTAACAACGGGGCAGTAACCTGTAGCAAACTGGGAAGCGGCTGTGATAGCTGTGTCTGTTACGTGGTTAACACCGTCCCATGTCCACATACGAACGGGAATGCTTACCACGGTATTATCAGTTTCAGCTAAGGACATTAAAGCTGCGTTCTTTTCAACTGTTATGGTAGCTTCGTTTGAATACTTATTAACTGTAAAGGATGTTACCTTAAAGCCGGGAGCTGTAATAAAGCCTTCATTTTCCCATGTGTTGGCTGACTGAAGCTTAAGTGTAGCTGAGATTCTTTCTAAAGCGTTTAAGTCAGCTGCCTTGATGTCAATGTAGTAAAGTGAGCCGTACTCAGCAGGTAAACCGCTTTCATTGTGACCGCCGAGAGTGATGGCAGATTCACCGCTGATTGTGAAGGTACGTGTTACCTTCATCTGGTTGCCAAGCTTGTCGCAGATTTCAAAGCTTACTGTATGAGCACCGCCTGCAAGACAAGCATCTGCAGACATTACCTTGCCTGATAAATTAGTGTTTAACAGAATGCCGTCAACAAAGATTTTTGCTGTAGCGCCGTCTATACCCTGGTTATCATCCACATTAGCGGAGAATGTAAGCATACTGCCGTTGATTACAGCTTTATCTGCAAGCTCAATGGCTGTATCGCCTGTTGCATAGCAGATGTTAGTGATTGTGGGAAGAACACGGTCCTCAACTGCGGAGGAATAGTCAAGTGTAAAATCGTCAAAATAGAATTCGTGAACTGCCGCTGTTGTGGGCTTTACGTAGAAACGGATGAAGGAAGGCTCACGGCCTGTATTACCCATAGCAGGGTAGGTTGCGAAGTAATCACCGAAAGCTGTAAGGTCAACTGTAGCGTATACCCAACGGGACTCGGGGATGTCAGCCTCGGTGCAGGAGTTAAGGTTTTTCTTAACGCCGTTTACTGTGGTGAAATAGAAGTGACCGCCTGTGCCGCCTGTGCCGTCAGGATTCTTAACACCCTGAATCTGCATTGCAAGGCCTGCAGCGCCCTCGGGAATGTAAACCCAACAGCCAAGTGTTGTGGCATTCTTGCCGTTTGCTACGTCACGGAAAACAATCTGCTCGCCTGTGTAGAAGAACATATTGTAGGACCAGCTGGCAAAAGTGGCATTTGTGTAGTCAAGCATAAGGCCTAAAGCGCCGTTGCCGTTTTTAACCTTACCGCCGTTTTCCTTTGTGGAGAAGAATGTTTCGGAGTCTGTATTTTCTGAGTAGTTGCCGTCATTCTGAATGGGTGCGGGTGCGCCAACTTCTTCAGCCCAGTCATACATCTCGTCAACGCCAAGGAAGTATTCTATACCGCTTTCGAAGTCAAATAAAACCTCGCTGCCCTTACCGAAGCTTACCTTCAATACACCTGTTAAGGAAGAATCAGGGATATATGTAGCTGTTACGTTAACGCCTGCAACAGTTTCATCTTCGGAAGCTGTAAGTGTGTTACCATCAACAGTAGCTGCATTTTCGTCTGAAAGAGTTATTGTGTAAGCACCGTTAAGGCATACTGCCCAGTTGTCATCACCATAAGTTGCCACAACCTCTAATTCCATGCTCTTGCCGTAGGGAAGAACTGTTTCCTCGGATGTAAAGCCGAATTCCTTGGGGCTGACAACGTTAACTGTATACTGGCCGACTATCTCGCCGTTATAAAGCGCTTCAATTGTAGCTATACCTGTATTGTTACCTGCTGTGAAAACACCGTTTACAATAGTACCCATATTTTCCTCGGCTACGCGGTAGCTTACTTCAAGAGGGATTTCCATTGTAAAGTTCTTAGAGTCCTGACCGATTGTTTCAATTGCCATAGAAGCACCGGGAGCTACGTACTCGTACTCGGAATTAAAGAGCACCTTACTGAAGTCTCCGGATGCGCCTGCTGTGGACACAAGAATTACGGAGTTGATTGTGGGACGTTCAGCACCGTCGGAGGGCATTGAACGCATTATGTTGGAGCCTTCGCCTGCACGCTTGGAAACGAAAGTAGAGGAACCGCCGCCGTCACAGTTAACTGCATTTACACAGCCAAGGGCAAGCATCATTTCACCCATTTCGTAGTTGGAAAGGCCGCCTGATACCATATCGCCCTGTCTGCCGTCAACGTGGCAGAAAATTAAAGTGCCGTCTGCCTTAATACCGATCATAGAACGGGAAGCGTCGGAGGAGGTACGCTCTACCTTTGTTGTAACAAGTGCGCCGTCCTTTACAAGCCAGCCAAAGTTAGCGGAGATAGCTGTCTGCTCGTTACCTGTTAAGGGAGTAGTCATGGAGCGAAGCTCACAGTTGCCTTCGTTGTCAATTGCAAGGTAAGTCTGTGCGCCCTTATGAACCTCGGGTGTACCGAGAACAACGCCGTTCCATACCATATAGCCGTAGGGGGCGTTGGAGTCGTAAGCAAGGGCTGTGTTCATGGCACCTACTACGTTGTAGCCCATATCCTCGTAGTACTTTACGGTTTTGGTAAGCTCCATAGCCTTCCAGTACTGTGACTTATCGTCAATACCGTCAAGAGCAAGATTATCGGGGTCAAGCTTATCGATGCCGTAATAACCGGGCATTACCTTGATATCCTCGTTCTTTGTATCAACTGCAAATACGTGAACCAGCTTACGGTCGTTACCGTCTGCATTGTTAAGTGTGAAGCCATACTCCTGTGCACCGGGTGCAAGGTCGTATACCTTTTCTTCAAGAACCTTGAAGTAATTGTTTGATACTGATGTATCATAGAGAGTTGGGTAAGCAAACAAGGGTGCTTCCTCAGTAATCTCCTCTGTTACTGTGAGCTCATCAGTAATCTCTTCTGTTACAATTATCTCCTCAGTAACATCATTTGTCTCTGCCTCAGTAGCGAAGCTTACCATAGGCATTGCGCTTATAAGTAATGCTACTGCCAATAAAACTGACAGAAAACGTGCGAACTTAGTGTAGTTCATTAATTTTCATCCTTTCTGATTTTTTTATTCAACATATCCTTCCGACCTTCAGCCTTGTGAGTAAAGCCCGAATGGATGTAAAATAAACTTATTTTGTATATTCTTCTAAGGCATCCTTTTCATTTAAGCTTTGCACCATAGTGATGTAAGCAAAGCCCAAAGCAAGCATTGTGTAATTGGAGGTTAAAAGCTGACCTGCCACGGACTTAAAAAGCAGGATAATAAGAGGAATATAGTTAATCAATTTTATATTGGGGTTTCTTTTTTTCGCTGAGTGTATAAGCATAAAAATCATTGCGGCAATTAATATCAAGCCTTCAATGCCCCAGGCGACCGTAATTTCCTGAATACTGTTATGGGGTACGTTTGCCGCTACACGGTACTCATTTACAAGCTTGTCACCGAAATTCTGAAGTCCTACACCAAAGAACATAACCTCCGGGTTTTTTGTAATGAATCTGTTATAAGCAACCATAAGGTCATCCCTGCCGGTTGTAATGTCCTTTACAAAAAACCTGCTTATATAATATTCAAGCTGTTCAGGGAAAAAGATGCTGAACAATATAACTACGAATATTAAGGCTATAAAGGCAAGGCAGAAAAACTTAAGCTTCGTTTTTATGCCCTTTCGGCTTAATATCATCATAAATACCATCAGCGCAAGGCACACAAGGAAGGTCCTTGAAGCTGTAAAGGTACCGAAGATAATCAGGCTCATCATTATGAAGATATCGCTTTTTTTACCTCTTTTTACACTTCTTAATTGCAAAAGCGCCGCTGTGATTATTACACATATAACGCCAAGGGAGTTTGTTTGTACCATACCGCCTGAAATCTGAAGTCTGTCTATTGAGCTTTCGCTTAAAGCACCCAGCCTTCTTAAGTTCATTAAAAAGCTTACGAGGTTGAACCGTGATATCCAGGCTATCTGTATAAGCATTGTAAGTGAGGTTACCACCGCCGCAAAGGCTACCGCACGAACAAGGAAATCATAGTCAAGCTCAGAAAAATCGCTGCAGATTATCAGCGTAAGTGCTATTATCGGTGCCAGAGAGACGATAAGATTCATTGGTGAAAAGCTTGAAGTAAAGCAATGTAACAGCTCCCATAGCATAATAAGCAGCATCAAAAAGAAACTACCGCCGATTTTAATTTTTTCGTAATACTTTATTACGTAAACGGCTATTACCAATATAAGAGCTATGTAGAAGTCAAGGGATTCGTGGAAAGGAATAAGGCACATTAAAACCGCCATAATTTCCGTTTGAGTTCCTAAAACTGCAATAGCTGCTATAGGCACCAATGCAAGCTCACGGGGTATGTTTATTTGCAAGCCATACCTTATGAAAATCACGGCAGAAAGTAAAGTAAGCAGAAAGTAAAACCTAAAGCTGCTTTGTTCTTTTGTAACTTTGCCGTCCACTTATTTTCCTCCGCTTTTCTCAGGTAAGCTTACCCAGCTTCCGAAGGTGTAGTCCCACTCTTCAGGGTGGAAGGCTTCCATACCGCTGCAATGGAAAAATGTCATCTCACCGAAGTAGACCTTGCCGTCCACCTCGTAAAAATCAACTCGAAGCTGAGGCGTACCCTTTGAAAGGATTCTTGCAAGCTGCTGCATTAAAAGGAAATTTTCAGGCTTCTTTGGAGGAACCTTTGCCATATTGTGGTCAATGGTAAAGGGCAGGTGGTTATACTCCATATCAAAAAAGTCAGCCACCGTTTCCTTGCCTGTTCCTCTGCCCTGAGCTATGTATAATACCTTGGGTTCACCGCCAAAGGTAAAGAACTTATAGTCCCTGAGTTCTCTATATTCGCTGTCTTCCATATATTTTTCAGCTATTATTCTGTGGGGGACGTTTTTATAGGGCCATTCACGGTTCTGACCGTAGTAGTTACGTGTTCTGAAGCCTTCAAGCTTTTTCTTGGCTTTTTCTGTATCAAGCTTGGATTTATCCTTGCAGACTACTATGCCGCCGCTGTCGTGAGTTGTTTTCAGGACGAATTTTTCGGGAAGCTTTGAAAAATCAATGTCCTCCGCCCTATCCCACACACCTAAAAGCGGTACCAGGTATTCTTCACCGATTTTCTCTTTTACGTATTCCTTCACGGCATATTTATCAACCATTGTTGAATAAATTTCCTTGTGGTCGTAAAGCTTAAGCCATTGGAGCTTTTCCGTGTATGCCTTTGGTGATTCCAAATTCAGC
>JAGBID010000235.1 GCA_017935165.1 Clostridia bacterium | reverse complement strand
GGCTATAAATATTTAAAAGCCGCTTTAGAATTACACACAAACGTTAATAAAATAATTGATAACTTCGCTGTTAAAAACACACGTTTTGGCGATTTACCGCCTTTCAGAATCGGATATACTGCAACTCCCGCCACTCTTTCAAGATGTTTGGATACTTTTTATCCTCTTACAGATGAAAAAAGAGCTATATATTATAGCTCTGCTTGGGACAGAACGGATACTAACCGAGACGAAGACTTGATTGAGAATTCTTATGCAAATTACCGTTACTATCCCGAAATGCTCTCCTCCATGCTTCTTGATAAACGTTATGCTGATTCTATTTTTATGATGCGTGAAAACATTGGCGGAGAAACCCTCGGCATGACAAGATTCCTGGAAAGAATAGATAACTGGCCTGTGTTAAGTTATGCAAGATTCCTCATTGAAACAAACCGTATTGAAAAATACCTATTATTACTTTTTGCTCACGCTTCACATCACGGAAGACCCGATCTTATGACCTACCACGAACAGGTTTCCATTGATGGCGCAGCAGTTGGTAACGACTGTATTCCTTCGCTTTTAACTGTCCCTGTTATGCTTACATGGTGTTTTGCTTATGAAAATGTAGAGGGCAAAACTTTAAGGCTGCTTTCCGCACTGCCTCGTGAATGGTATAATAAGCCTTTTGAAGTAAAAGGCATAAGTTTTTCAGAAGGTAAAATTGATATGAGCTATAACGGCAAAAAGCTAATTGTCACTTTTGAAAATACGCCTGAAATTAACGTTGAACTAGTCCTTAGAAACAAATATAGTGTAAAAAGTCAAGATATCACACTTGGCAATGAATATATTGATACTATTGAGGGTAACGTTTTGCACCTGAAAAAAGGTATAAAAGAATTCGAAATAGAAATTAAATAAAATAAAAGCGAGGTTTTACGCCTCGCTTTTGTTTTATTTATTTTGTGATTCAATCTTTGCGTTGTATTCATCTACTATTTTACCAACTAAGCGGATTCTTTCAATATCACCTGTGGAGGAGATTTCGTCAGAGATACCTAATATAAGGTTGGGTGCAAAGAGCTCGATAATCTTATTTACGCAGTCAATTAAAGTCTGCTCGGAATAAATTTCATCGAAGTAAACTGCAGGAATACCGTCGATAAGGTACATATCGCCTAAAGCTTCTTTAACTTCTTCAAGGGTTACGTCGCCCTGAGGTACGGGTGTGATAGCCTCAATACCGTCAAGACCTGTTTCCTTATAGTATTCTAAAAGGCCCTTGTTGTCACCGTCGAAGTGTGCATAAAGGAACTTACCTGCGGCGTGAAGCTTTTCATTTCTGAACTTATACTCGGGAAGAACGTACTTTACAAAAAGCTCGGGAGGAAGTGTACCTGAATGGACGTTATCGCCGTAGTTTATAATATCAATAGGAGTATCCACAAGCACATCCAAAAGGCGTGACTGACTTTCGTGTAATGCCTTGCAGTATTCTTCAAGAACCTCGGGATAATCATATATTGCGTAAATAGTTTCTTCAACGCCCATAAGATCAATATAAAGGCGCAGAAGGTTTACACGCTGAATAAACATGGTAGGTGCGCCTAAGTTGCCCCACCTTGATTTTATTTCCTCATATCTTTCGGGATGGTAACGCCAGAAGGTATGTGCTTCGATATAGGTATATATTTTCATATCCTCTTCATTTGTTATATACCACTTACTGGGGAAACGTGCCCAGCTGTTTTTACTAAGCTTAATTTCCTGCCAAACGGTACCGATGGGAGTATCTATATAATAGTACTCGGTGTCACCTTTTCTTTCGAACCTTGTTGTTACTGTTTCATCATAATAGGGTTCAATACACCAGCCGTAATCGTATACACGGGCAGAACAGCCAAGCTCTCTGTAAATTTCAGGAGGTGTCATACCTTCATAGATTCCCGGGAGCTTACCGTCTTCAAATATTTTGTCGTCGATCCAGCATTGAATTCTTGGCTGCCATATAATTTTACCGCCGGCTCTTTTGTAGCAAACATCCTCGTGAAGTTTCCAGAAATTAGTTTCCATAGCTTTTACCCTCTCCTTTGATTTTATTTAAATTTAAAAGCTTATTTAAATAAGTGTTATTCTTTTATAATTATAACAATTTAAGGACTTAAATCAATTGGGTTTGAAACCTAAATTCACGAATCTTCTATGGTTTTCTCCCAAAATAAAACCCGAAAAGGAATTTTCCTCTTCGGGTAATTTGGGGCATTTATTTATGCATTGTTTTGTGCGTCGATTTTTGCGTTATACTCGTCAACTATTTTACCTACAAGGCGGATTCTTTCAATATCACCTGTAGAGGAAATTTCGTCGGAAATGCCTAAAATAAGGTTTGGAGCAAATAAGTCTATAATTTTATTTACGCAGTCGATAAGAGTCTGTTCGGGATAAATTTCATCGAAGTAAACAGCGGGGATACCGTCGATAAGGTACATATCGCCTAAAGC
>JAGBID010000234.1 GCA_017935165.1 Clostridia bacterium | reverse complement strand
ATCTGTATATCCCAGGAAGTATCGTGCCCGAACCTTGAGCCATCGTAGTCAAAAGTCTTCTTAAAATCGCCCTGTTCGTCAATATCGCTATATCTCTCATACCAATCTGTAAACTTATATTCATCTGTAAGCAAATCGCAGTATTCTATAGCCGCATCGGTTATATCCTCATCCGTCTTAACAGTATATACGTAAGAACCATAAATACCGTTACTGTTAAATTCTATAGTGCCGAGGTTTTTAAAATAATATTCGGGGTCAGGGATGTTTTTCTTGCCAAAAAGCATATTCCAGCCGAAGAAAAGCAATACCATAAAAATAACAGCAATTACACCTACGCCAATTATTGGGATAAACCTTTTTATATCGAAACCGATTTCTGTTTTTTCCTTTTCTTTCTTAGCGGAAACGGTTTTTTCTTGTTTCGGGTACTCGTTAAGAATATTTACCTTTTCTTCCTTAAAACTTTTCTCCTCGTCTTTTAAAACCTGAGACTCATCAGGCGAAAGCTTCACATCCAGCTTTTTGCCGCAGTTATAGCAAAATTTTGCATCGTCAGGGAGTTTAGTCCCACAATTTATACAGAACATAGCAATATCCTCTCTTTTTCAGATAATTATATTTTATTACTCATAATTATTAAAATCAACATTTTTATAAAAAAAGAGGACGCATTCTGTAAAAAACGTCCTCACTTTAATTATTTACTTTTTGCTATAAGCATACGCATTGAATTTAAAATTGCTAAAACACTTACGCCAACGTCCGCAAATATTGCAAACCACATATTGCCAAGTCCCAAAGCTATAAGCAGGAGTACCAAAAATTTCACACCCAAGGCGAAAACGATATTTTCCTTGACTATTACCATTGTTTTTCTTGCAAGCTTTATGGCTGTTAATATCTTCGAGGGTTTATCGTCAACCAGCACTACATCCGAAGCTTCTACTGCGGCGTCACTGCCCAAAGCACCCATGGCTATACCCACGTCCGAAAGAGCTATGGAGGGAGCATCGTTAATACCGTCACCTACGAAAGCGGTTTTCATAGCTTCCTTATTATCCTTCATAATGCTTTCAAGGGCAGAAAGCTTATCCCCGGGGAGAAGCTCACTTTTAACTTCGCTTATGCCAAGCTTCTCAGCCATTTTCTGTGCGCTTATTTTACTGTCGCCTGTAAGCATATAGGTAAGTATATTTTCCTTTTTAAGGGAATTTACAGCCTCTGTGGAATCCTGCTTTAATGTGTCGCTGACTTCTATTAAGCCTAAGTACTTGCCGTCCTCAGCAATATATACAACAGTGCCTTCCGCTTCAGCTTCGGAAACATTCTCCGTACCTGTTACGTCATAATCCTTTAAAAGCTTCAGGTTACCTGCCAGCATTACCTTGTTCTCATATTCAAGCATAACGCCCTTGCCTGCAATTTCCTTATGGTTAAGGTTTTCCATATTTTCAATAGCTTTACCGTATGCCTTCATTACGGAAAGGGCTATGGGATGGCTTGAGTTACATTCAAGCAAAGCCGCCTTGTGTAAAAGCTCGGCCTCGCTGATGCCTGCTGCAGGCTTGATTCTGCTGACTTCGAATTTTCCCTTTGTAAGTGTGCCTGTTTTGTCAAACACCACCCTGCTTACCTTGCTTAAGCTTTCAATGGCTGTGCCGCCCTTAACCAGAATACCCTCGCGGCTGCTTCTGCCTATTGCGGCAAAGAAGGAAAGGGGCACACTTATTACCAAAGCGCAGGGGCAGGAAACAACCAAGAAGGAAAGTGCCCTGTATATCCATGTACTAAAATCCTGCCCTTCAATTAATAAAGGAGGAATTGCCGCTAAAAGCACCGCAAGAATTACAACCAACGGGGTGTAAACCGCGGAAAACCTTGTTATAAATTTCTCTGACTTTGATTTTCTTTCGGAGGCATTCTCCGTCATTTCCAAAATTTTAGCTGCTGCGGATTCCTTAGCTTCCTTTAAAGCCTTAACGTGCACGGTACCGTTTAAGTTTATTTCACCGCTTAAAATTTCGTCCCCTGCTTTTACACTTCTTGGTAAGGATTCGCCCGTTAATGCGCTTCTGTCGATACTTGTTTCACCACTTGTGATAACAGAGTCCACGGGGAATCTTTCACCGGGCTTAACTAAAAGGATATCCCCTTCCTTTACTTCCTCGGCAGGTATTTCCTTAATTTCACCCTCCATAATCAAATTGGCTTTTTCAGGGCATATTTCCATTAAAGCCGATATGGATTTACGGGATTTATTAACGGAGTACTCCTGAAACATCTCGCCTATATTATAGAAAAGCATAACGCCCACAGCCTCGGCATATTCACCTATTACTAAAGCACCTACCGTCGCAATGGTCATAAGGAAGGTCTCGTTCATAAAATTTCCGCGGAATATTCCCGAAAAAGCGACGATAAGCACCTCGATACCTACTATAAGGTAGGAAATAACAAAAAGTGCCATACTTAAATAAGGGATATAGGGGAAAAATATTTCACTTACAAATCCGCCTGCCATAAGCAAAGCGGAAAGGGCACACTTTATAATATCTTTTTTCATACTCAGATTTTTGTTAAGGAGCACTTGCTCTCTACTTTTTTAACTATTTTTTCTATCTGTCTGTCTAATTCTTCCTCGGAAGTGCCTGCCTCGGCGTCAACTGTTAAGCGCATACTCATAAAGCTTAAGTTAGCTTCCTTAACGCCTTTTAACTTATTTATGGATCTTTCCATTTTTGCGGCGCAGTTAGCACAGCAGAGGTTATTTACCTTATACTTAAGTGTCATAATATTGCTCCTTAATTCAGTTTATATAATTTTATTCGTTAACGTGCTCGCTGCCTGCATCAAACACGCTTTTAATATGGTCATCGGAAAGGCTGTAGTAAATGTTCTTACCGTCGCGGCGGTATTTAACTAAGTTTGCCTGCCTTAAAATGCTTAACTGGTGGGACACCGCCGACTTTGTCATACCCAATACAGCGCTTATGTCACAAACACAAAGTTCCCTACTTTCAAGGGTGTATATAATTTTTGCTCTTGTAGGGTCACCGAATATTTTAAAAAAGTCCGCTATTCTTAAAAAAAACTCGCCGTCAGGCATATTTTTACTAAGCTCCTTAACGGCATCCTTGTGAATTTCACAGGTATAGCTGTAAGCCTCCAACCCTTCATTATGGTTATGCTGTTCTTTCACTTTTGTCACCTATCCTTGCTTAAATTTCACAGTTGAACAATCGTTCAACTGTTCAAATTATAATATACTTTTAAATCTTTGTCAACAGTAAAATAAAAAGGAACAGATTTAATTCTGTCCCTTAAGTGATAATTTCTTTTTAAGTTTCTTGTGCAAAATAAAATACAATGGGAAAAGGTATAGGTCTGCCAAAACCCAGGCAGCAGGAGCCGCAAAGCACACAGCAGCAAAGCCAAGGTGAGGAATTACAAACAGCGCCGTGGCACCCCTGCCAATAAGCTCCAAAACTCCGCCGAATACTGCAAAATTTGAAAAGCCCATAGCCTGAACGGAATTCCTTAATATATGTATATAGAGTAAGGGCAGGAAAAGTGCAACGTTTATCATCAGGTAATTATGTCCGTGGGTGATAATTCCCGCCGCATTACTGAATTTTTCCACGTCCAAAAACCAGGAAACCATAGGATTTCCGAGAAATACAGCCACAAGAGCAATTAAAGCACAGTAGCTTATACCTAATATAGAGGAAGCCTTTACACCGTCGTGAACTCTTTTCAGCTTTTTTGCACCCACGTTTTGTCCTACAAAAGCCGCCATAGCCATACCTATTGCATCCATAGGACTTATCATCATAACCATTACCTTATCACCTGCGGTAAAGGCTGTCATATACATAGGTCCTAAATCGTTAATACTGCTCTGTAGAAGTATGATGCCAATACCCGTAACCGAGGTCTGAAGTCCCATAGGAATACCCGAAGATAAAAGCTTGATTATTTCACTTTTTCTCGGTTTCATATCCTGAAGGCTGAGCCTTATAACAGGAAAAGCCTTTGCCATATATATAACGGCACACACAGCAGCCAAAAGCTGGGAAATTACCGTTGCCAAAGCCGCACCCATAACCTCCAAAGGCGTATACGCTATAAGCACGATATCAAGAATAATATTAAGCAGGCTTGACATCAAAAGGAAATATAACGGAGTTTTGGAGTCGCCCATGGCACGCATCAGGCTTGACGCCAGATTATAAACCATCGTGGCAGGTATGCCCAAAAAGCAGATAAAAAGATATTTATATGCATAAGGAAAGGTCTCTTTCGGGTTATGCATCCGGTTTAAAATATCGTCGCATAAAATTGCCGTAACGGTCGTTACAATTAAAGCAGCCGCGGCTGTTAGAAATATTATATTTCCCACGTAGCGCCTTAAAGCTTTATAGTCCTTATTTCCAAAGCTTTGGGAAACGGGAATGGAAAAACCGGTGCAAACACCAACGCTAAAACCTAAAACGAAAAAGGTAACGGAGCTTGTAGAGCCAACACCCGCCAAAGCATCAGGGCCCAATATTCTGCCTACCACAATACTGTCTGCCATATTATAGAACTGCTGGAACAAAAGTCCGAACATGGTAGGAATTATAAAGGCTGTTAAAAGCTTTATGGGTGAACCTTCAGTTAAATCCCTTGTCTTTTCACTTCTTTTAATAAGCATATTTAATCCTGATAAACTGAGTCAATTCCTAAGTATTCCTCTAAACAAAGTCCGCTTTCGTAAACCTCAGTTGCAACATCCACGCCTAAATACCTTAAATGCCAGGGCTCGTACTTATAGCCTGTTATATCTTCCTTATCCTTCATATAGCGGATAATAAAGCCGTATTCGTGGGCGTGGTCCTGGAGCCATATAGCCTCGGGAGTACCGATAAAGGCGTCGCTTATTTCATTAACGTCCATGGCAAGACCTGTCTGGTGTTCGCTGTGGCCGGGGCGCGCTGAGTATCTGTCCGCCGCAGCCTGACCGTCACGGGCACAGTAACGGCTGTATAAACTGCTCTGTAAATCGTAAGAGCGGTAACCTGAGCTTATGTAAATACTAAGGCCGTCACTTCTTGCCGCTGCCTGAAGCTCATAAAAAGCTTCGTAAACCTCGGGTAAAAGGTCACCGGGCGCATAGCTTGAAGGCAACGCGTAGGTTTTGTTTGCTATCAGTATGCCGTCAACGTAGGTTACTCCGTCCTCGACCACTATCTCAGGCTCCTTTTTTGTTTCAACACCTGTACCTGATTCAAGGAATATCTCGCTTTCGTGGGAACCAACACTTTCGGTATCCTCTTCCTTTTCATCTGTTTCGGGCTGATGATTTTCGGGAGCAGACTCACTTTCGTCCGGAACTTCACTTATCACTTCACCCTCACCGCTGTTTTCCTCAAAAATCGCTGAGGATATTCTTTCGCCGTCGGTTTTATCCACGTTCTTCTCATTCTGACATCCTGCAAAAACACAGAGTGTCAAAAGCAAAACCAAAACAAGCGCAAAAATCTTTTTCATCTATATACATCTCCGTTATTTACGAAATTCTATGTATTTAACTATATTCCCCTTTTCTTCGTAAGTCAAGGAAAAATAAACCCCTTAAGGAAAAATTAAGCCAAAAGTAACCTTTCCTTAAGGGTTTAATTTTATTTATCAGCCTGCTTTACTTTTAGCAAGGGAAATCGGCTTCCACTCCGTATCCTCGTAATGAAGCGTAAGCTTGTTATACTTGCAGAAATCCTCCATCTGCTTTTTGGCAATGTCCCATGAGCCTTTTTTCATAGTTTCAAGGGCAGTTTTTGTTACAGCGGCACCATCCTGAGGACCTCCACTGAACTTTATAAGCATAACTTCGCTCTTTTCACTTTTAAAAAGCTTTTTAACCGTGGTAGGCCTGAAGGTGACTGTTGTAATCTGCTCGGCTCTTATATTATAGGAGACGGGTCTTTTCTCAGCAATTCTTAATACTATCTCGGTTTTGTCAAACATTATATCCGCTTTTGCCATTTTCTATTCTCCCTTTATAAAAAATTCCTTGATTTACTTTAATTATAAATCAAGGAAAGTTTCGTGTCAATTATTCTTGTTTCTTTTACTAATAAGCTTCATTACAAGGTAATAAAGGAGGTAGCCTATCATTCCGCCTAAGGTATTGGTAATAACGTCCGTTATGTCGCTGTACCTGACAGCACTTATAAGCGGCTGAAAGACCTCAATAAATACGCTTAACTGAAAGCTTAAAAGAGTAACCGTAAGCAAATTCTGCTTTCTTATCATAGGCAGTAAAATACCGAAGGGAATAAACATCACCGTGTTTAAAATTATCTGCCTTAAAGCCTCTGCCCTGCCGCAGTTATAATCATCAAAAGGAACAAGGCGCATATATCTGTAAGGGAAAGTACCGATATACTTAATATTTTCAATAACAGGCATCACAGTAACGGTTAAAACCGATACTATATAAATATAGAGCACCGTATTTATAAGTATTGCCTTTATACCCTTCTTTTTCCACAAGGTAAAAAGAAGTATAAGGTATACTACAGCGGCACAAAAAAAGTCCGCCATAAATCTTATATCTATGTTCATTACATATCTCCAAAAAAGTCTTAGAGAAATATATTACTACAAAACACAGAAAATGTAAAGAAATAATATGGCAGACTTAAAAATTTAAGAATTTGTAAAATCTATATGGTACCTTGTGCCGTGGCTGAAAAGAACACCCTCTTTAAGCTTTATCTTCAGGATAACAGTGTTTACATCCTCAAAATTATTGTGACCGTTATCTATCCACTCTGAAAAAGCAATCTTCAGCTTATCGGCAATTTCATTGTTTTCCTCTTTTCCGAAATAACCCAGATTTTCGCCTTCGCCCTCAGCCTGAAACCAATCCCCTGCAATTGACACAGCAGGATTAACTTCAATCTGCCTCATTTTATTGGAAAGAGCGTAAGTTATTACATAGAAAGCGCCCTTTTCGTAATAAGCGTTAACGTACCTTACAAAAGGTTTATTTTCACCCACTGTGGCAAGGGCGACTATATTATCCTTTTTAAAGCGCTCGTCCATTATTTTTATTGTTTTACTGTTTAATTTTTCCATAATCTACTCCTTATTTTACTCTATGTAAGCTTCCTTTATAATCAGTTTGAAAATCACAAAGTCCGCTTCTCTTTCCCCTGCGTACTTTGCCTTAATCACGGGGTAGGCTTCCAGCATTTCCTCAGTAACTGCCAGGGATTCTTCCCTTTCAGCCTCAGCGCTTATCCTTATCCACTTCCTTGTGGCTAAATTGTAGCTGCCGATTTCAACAGAAGGGTTTTCAATAATCTCACTATATACGCTCTTTTTCTTGTCCGTAGCGATATAAAGTCCTCTGCTGCCTGCGTAAATCATCCCGAAGGGTCTTAAACGGGGTTTACCCTCTCTTACGGTTGCTATAAAGAAATAACCGCATTCCTTTATAAACCTGCTGCAGTCAGTATAGGAAAGCAAGGTGTTTTCTTTTTCCTTTTCAAAACTTCCCCTTAACATAAAGTCGATACTGCAATCGTAAAGGCGGCTTAATTTAATAAGCTTCTCCGTTTCAGGAAAAGCAAGGTCCATCTCCCACCTTGAAACAGATTGACGGGAAACTCCCAGAATTTCGGAAAGTTCCTCCTGAGTAAGTCCTTTATTCTTTCTGAGCATTGCTAATTTCTCACCTGTAGTCATCTCACCCCTCCTTTTCTATGATTATAAATAAAATAAGAGTACAAATAAAGGTATTATGAATTGCCTGAAGTAAAGTTTCAGGTGCGAATTTCACCTGACTATTTTGTAAGAGGCAATTAATGTTTTCTCCACGCTGTCATCAGTATTATCTTCAAAAAGCTCTCGTTCAAAGCTTATGTTTTCATGCTTTAAACAGACCTCCAGCATAAAAAGGTAAATGCCCATATCTATTTTATTGTAGTACCTTACTTTGTCGGCAGGCATAATTCCTCTTTTGCCCGGCTTTTTGTACCTGTAAATTAAAAGCTTGTCACCTATGTTTTCAGCAACCCATGGCTGAGTGTTGCAGGCAGAGGGAGTAAAGCGCACTATCTCACCCACCCCTAAGGTATCCCCTGACCAAGTTTCGGAAAGGGGTTTCCTCTTTGCCTTGAACATATCCTTCCTGAATTTATCTTCGGGCATTTTTGCAATTGAAATCATAATAACAAAGCTCAGTCCCTCAATCTTCTCTTCCGTCTTACCTATTCCGTACCAAAGGGCACCGATATTTTTTGAAGCAAGGTACAAGTCCACCTGCTCGCCTATGTACCCTACGTTTCTTAAATATTCTCCTTTTTCCTCGCTGAAAAACAGAATGCAGTACTCACCGCCGCGCTTGCAGGTGGTTTCCTCTTCCCTTACTATCCTAATCTCTGTCTTTATCTGAGGATTCAGCGGCACAAGCCCCTTCATAAACTCATTTAAGTCCGCAAGCTCCCTTTCGCTTATACTCTCCCTCTCCTTAAAAAAGTGGAAAGATTTTCTCTTAAATATCTCTTTATAATAATCCATACTTCTCTCACCCTTTCACAAAAATACTAACACAATAAATTTTAAATGTAAATGAAAAAAACACCCAAAGGTGTAAGCCTTCGGGTGCACAGAAAGCAAATCTGTTTGATATATTGGATTTCATCAAATTGGTCTTATCGGAAAAAACATATAATTCTTTCCGTTCGACGGGCAAGTAAAGTCATGAACAGCACCAGCCAATGCAATATTATTTGCGTTCATATAACATAAATTTAGCCGAACATCTTAAACGTCCGGCTATGTACTAAAATAAAAAAACGCCTATTCTTTTCGAATAAGCGTATATGTTAACATTTAACTGATATTAAATTTTCGTTTTTCTGTAGCAATAATCGTCTTTTTTATTTCTTGCTAAATCTATCTTCTAAATTGGTATAATGCAATAACTTCAGAATAACTAAAGCTATATTATATGAAAGCCATCTTATATCTAATGAATTTCCTGCAAAATAGTTGTTTCCTTTATATTCAGGGAATCTAAAGTATTCTACATTGTCTCCCTCAATAAAATGATCAAATAATTCACAAAAGCAAGGCACATCATCCATATAATTGTCATTACATTCAAAGCTTACTTTATTAACCAAATCTTTTAATATGTGCACGTAGGGTATTTCTTCGTTATTCTTTGCCAGTAAATATTTTAAACCTACTTCAATAGTATGTCTTCCTACATATGCTGTAACTACCGAATCGGGTAATATTTCCGTCATTTTATCAAACGCATTTATATACTCTAACCAATATGCTTCCCAAAGCTGTATTTTATCTGCCTTTTTATAATTTTTTTCAGTTCCATTAAACGAAACAAGAAGTCCAAGAACATCTTCAATTCTATCTTTCGATGAAGCACTGTTTTTCCTTGATAATTTAGCAATGTTTTTACCGACAGTGCCATTAAATATAGGTGATTTACCATAATTTATATGTGCTATTGAAAAAGCACCATCCAGTTGTAAAATCTCTTTGTAATCAAGTTCATTACCTAAAGCTTTAAATAAATTCATTTTCATTCTCCTTCTAATATTTTCTGTGAGGTTGATTATTTATTCCCCCACTAATCATTATAAACATTATTAAGAAGATAACAAGTATGATTGATATAAATTCAAGATTATATATACCTTATAATCTGTACAAGATATATTAAAACCCTTCAAATCAGGCCAAATTATGTGATTTATTTTTCTCAGTTTGCCACTAACTTTATCACTTGATTTTTATAGATTTACACACCGAAAAAACAGTTGAAAAACGACTTAAAATTGCCCTGTTTTTTAACACAAACGGGGTCAGAAACGCAGATTGTCCTATCATTAACACATTAAAAGCGGCACATAACAGGTCAAATTAAGCTAAATCTTTATAAACTCATCAGACTACATTAAATGCAGAAAACCCCGAAAAACCAAGGTTTTTCGGGGTTTTTGAGCGATTTGATGAAGAATAATCGGCTGATTATCTCTTGGAGAACTGGGGAGCACGACGTGCGCCTTTTAAGCCGTCCTTCTTTCTTTCCTTCATTCTGGGGTCACGTGTAAGGAAGCCGGCCTTCTTAAGTGTAGCTCTGAGGTTCTCAGCATCGAACTGGAGAAGAGCTCTTGCTACGCCGTGACGGATAGCGCCTGCCTGACCTGTAACACCGCCACCTGCAACGCGGCAAACGATGTCAAACTTTTCCTGTGTATCTGTGATTGCGAGGGGCTGACGAACGATTGTCTTAAGTGTCTCAAGACCAAAGTAATCGTCGATGTCGCGATCGTTGATTGTAACTTTACCTGTACCCTGATAAAGTCTTACTCTAGCAACAGAAGACTTTCTTCTGCCTGTACCGTAAAAATAAGGTGCTTTCTCGTACATTATCTACTACCTCCTATTATAATTCCCATGCTTCGGGCTTCTGAGCAGCGTGTGTGTGCTCTGCGCCTGCGAATACACGGAGTCTGCTCTTAGCAGCTGTACCGATTGTGTTAGAAGGGATCATGCCGCATACAGCAAGTTCCATAGCCTTTTCGGGCTTTGTCTTCATAAGTGTATCGTACTTAACGGACTTCATATGGCCGATGTAGCCTGTATGATGATAGTAGTACTTGTTCTGGAGCTTAGAACCTGTGAGAACAGCTTCTGCGCAGTTGATGATGATAACGTGGTCACCGCAATCTACGTGAGGTGTGAATGTTGTCTTGTGCTTACCGCGAAGAAGAACAGCGGCTTCAGCTGCAACACGGCCGAGAGGCTTGCCTGCAGCGTCGATTACATACCATTTGCGGTCGATCTGACCTGCTTTTGCCATGAATGTGGACATTAGCGTTTCCTCCATAAAATTGATATTTATATTAATATAAACATTATTTAATAGCACTTTAATGCTATGCGCTTTTTTGACGCTTAGATATAATACCACAAGCTATTTATAAAGTCAAGCACAATTTTAAAAAAATTTAATCTATATTTTAGATACTCTTGTTTTCTCTTGTTTTCTCTTATTATCTCTTGTTTTCTCATTTTCGATTTTTAATTTTCACTTTAATTTATCCGCTGTTTTCTTTTTATTTCCTCGTTTTTTCTTAAAAATGCTCGCTTTTCCGAAACCTTGGTACCACCTTAAGAAACTCTTAAATTCTCATTTTCTATTGATATATAATAGAGCAATGAGTTATAATAACAATGTATGTAAACTAAGCAGAGGAGAGCTGTATGCAAAAAGTTATCGGTAAAGTAAGAGCCGCAGTTGAAAGATATAATATGATAGAAGACGGGGACAGAATTGCCGTAGGTGTTTCAGGCGGTAAGGATTCTCTTTTTCTTTTATGCGCTCTTGCTAAACTTAAAATATTCTATCCCAAAAAATTCGACATAGTGGCAATAACCATTGACCCCTGCTTCGGAAACGAGAACACGGATTTTTCAGCAGTTGAAAAATTATGTGAGGAGCTTAAGGTCCCCTATATAATAAGGAGGACGGAGCTTGGCAAAATAATATTTGAAGACAGAAAAGAGGAAAACCCCTGCAGCCTTTGTGCAAGAATGCGAAGGGGAATGCTTCACGATATGACCAAAGAGGCAAACTGTAACAAAATTGCCTTGGGTCACCACCACGACGATGCCGCCGAAACTTTTATGATGAATCTCCTTTACGGCGGAAAAATCGGCTGTTTCTCACCCGTTACTTACCTAAGCATAAAGGACATAACTATGATACGCCCCCTAATATTTATGGACGACAACGAGGTTCAGAATGCGGTAAACCGAATGAACCTACCCGTAGTAAAAAGCAAATGTCCTGAGGACGGCGTTTCCAAAAGAGCCGAAACCACAGAGCTTATTAAAAGCCTTGAAAAAGATTTTCCAGACATAAAAAACAAGATTACCGGCGCTATGCAGCGTGCAGGCATAAGCGGCTGGTAATACTATTATATAAATACATTTTCTGAGGTGCATTATGGTATTCTCATCCACCCCGTTTTTATACTACTTCCTACCCCTTGTATGTATATTCTATTTTATACTGCCAAGGAAATTCAAAAACTTCTGCCTGCTTTCATTCAGCTTCCTTTTCTACTTTTTAGGCGAGCCCAGGTACATTGTGGTAATGATAATCTCCACCCTTGTCGCCTTCCTTTTCGGCTTCCTCATTGATAAAGCGGAGGGCAAAAAAAGGAAATTATACCTTACATTATCCCTGGTACTTAATTTTCTGCCGCTTTTATTCTTCAAATACACCGACTTCTTTATAGGAAACCTGAACGCCTTAGGCTTAGGAATACCCTTATTAAAGCTCGTTCTTCCCATAGGCATAAGCTTCTATACCTTCCAGCTTACAAGCTACACCATTGACCTTTACAGAAAAGACGTAGCGGTACAGAGGAATTTCATCAACTTCGCCTGCTACATCGCCCTGTTCCCCCAGCTTATTGCAGGTCCCATAGTTCGTTACAGCATTATCGCCGACCAGCTTGAAAACAGAAAGCACACAATGGAAAAAACCGCGGAGGGTGTTTTCCGCTTCTGTGTAGGTCTTCTCAAAAAAGTAATGATTGCTAACGTCTTAGGTGAATTCACCGCTCTTGCAGGTGAAAATCTGACAGGCGCAATTTTCTGGTGGCTCAGCGCCATAGCCTACTCCTTACAGATATACTTCGACTTCTCCGGCTACAGCGATATGGCTATCGGACTTGGCAAAATATTCGGCTTCGACTTCGAAGAAAACTTCAATTACCCCTTTATTTCCAAAACCATCGCAGAATTCTGGAGAAGGTGGCATATCTCCCTTGGCTCCTGGTTCCGCGATTACGTCTACATCCCAATGGGCGGCAACCGAGTAAGTGCCTACCGCTGGCTTTTTAACATCCTTACCGTTTGGTTCTTAACAGGCTTCTGGCACGGTGCATCCTGGAACTTTATTTTATGGGGACTTTACTTTGCATTCTTCCTTGTAGCAGAAAAGCTTGTTCTTAATAAAATTCTAAAGAAATTACCCTCATTCGTTTCCCATATTTACGTTATTTTCTTTATTATAATAAGCTTCGTAATATTTAAGGAGACGGATTTCAGCTTGCTTTTCAATTTCCTTTACAATATGGTCAACCTGCTTGCGCCCCTTTCAAAGGAAGCCACCTACTATATTACAAGCTATCTCCCCACAATCATCATAGCAATTATAGGCTCCACACCTATTATGAAAAAATTATCCGCAATTATCACAAAAAAAGGAGGCGAAAAAGTACTTTGGGTCTTAAAGCCCGTGTTCGTGTTGGCAGTATTAATTATCGTAACTGCTTTCTCAGTTGACGGCTCATTTAACCCCTTCCTGTACTTCAGATTCTGATGAAAAAAATAATAAACATTATAACAGTCGCCTTGTTTTTCCTTGTGATACTTTCCGTTTTCCTTGTAAATGCCATCCTTCCCGACGGTGAAATATCCAAATGGGAGCGAAGAAAGCTTACACAGTTCCCTGAGCTAAGGGCAGAAACCGTGTTTAACGGTAAATTTTTCAGTGAATTCCAAAGCTACAGTGACGACCAGTTTGTTCTCCGTGATAACTTCCGCGTTATAAACTCCTTTATCCGCCGCAACATTCTCCTTCAGCGTGACGTTAACGGCTTATATGTTGAAAACGGTTATATTTTCAGTATGGACGAGGAAACTAACGAAAAAAGCGTAAACAACTTCGTTAAGAAAACCAACGAGATTATTGAAACCTTTTTAAACGAAAATAACAATATCTATTTAAGTGTTGTGCCCGACAAGCTGCATTTCAGTAAAGAGGCAAGACCTAAGGCGGACGCCTTAAAGATAGCAGAGCTTTATTCAAATGGCGTAAATAAAGCTGAGTATATAGATATTTTCCCCGGTTTATCCTTAGAAAGCTACTATAAAACCGACAGCCATTGGTCCCAGGATAAGCTCCTGCCCGTAATGGAAATTTTCAAAGATAAAATGGGTATGGTTTCACTTCCCGACTTTAAAAATAAAAAGACTGCAGGCGAGTTTTACGGCGTTTATTACGGTCAGCTTGCCGCCGATATCCCTATGGAAAAGATGTACTATATCGACGTAGAGGGCATTGTAACCGAGAATTTAGAACCAAAGGGCAGCGACAAAATTTATGACCTTGAAAAATTCAATAACCTTGACCCTTACGACCTGTTTATGCAGGGCGCAACCCCCATCATCAAGGCTGTAAATGAAAATTCCGCCACAGATAAGGAGCTTATCATTTTCCGTGATTCCTACGGAAGCTCAATTTCTCCCTTATTCCTCAGTAATTACCGAAGTGTCACCTTGGTGGATTTAAGGTATTTAAGCTCATCCCTTTTAAATCAGTATGTGGAATTTGAAAATAAGGACGTACTCTTCTTATATTCCTCCACGGTTTTAAACAGCAATATTATTTTGAAATAACAAAAAACAAACAAAAAGCAGCTATGCATTGACTTGTCACGTTCCGCAAAAAGTATCTATCTTTTGGGATGCACTTCATAATGCACAGTTGCTTTTTATATTCATTCGCTTAATTTCTCGTTATCTGCTAAAGCCTTATAAGCCACCTTAGCTGCATTCACTTGTTCCTCGAAAGTATTAACAATTTTATTTCCTCCAATGGCGGGTTTGTTGGATAAACCATCTTCACCCTCGCCTATAACACATTCAGGACCAATACATTCATAACCGATTTCATCATAACTTTGAGATAAATATACAAGTATCTTATCTCCTGTTTTATACCCAAGAGTATCATAAACTTTTGAATCATATGTTATATTTCCGTAGGTACCGCCTAAAGCGTTGTAGATTATTTTATTTTCTTTATACTCTCCTTTTATTACTTCAATAATACTTATTTCAATAGGAGTGTAATAATATCGGGACGTAATATACTCATCGGGCATAAATTCAGTTGTAAAAACAGCTTCATACGTTTTGCCAACATAGTTTACCGTTCCATAAACGACAATCTCTGCCTTATCAACCGCTTCACCACAGCTTCGAAAACCTGCATACATCATGGTTTCATCCATATTTATAACTTTAGGTTCTAAATCTGTCGGCATATTATTTATATCATCAGTAATTGTAATTTTTGTAGTACTTTCCCATCCTTTAGGCAACACTGATATTTCATCTTCAGATGAACATGAGCAAAACAAACTGCATATAAAGAAAGCCAAACAAAGAATTTTCAATTTACTAATCATTCGTTTATCCCCCCGTTAATATAAACTTCTGTATCTACTTGCATCATTTTCCTTTAACAATCTCTTTGTATAAAACGTGTATCCGTATGGATACATAACAAATGTATCGTCATTACTATATGCACATGTTTCGTTAATCTCGTGACAATGTGATAAACCAACCACATGTCCAAATTCATGTACTAATATAGTCTGAACATCATAACATCCATTAGCTGCACCATCTGTCCAGGTATGAGATGTATTCAATTGAACATATACAAACTGTGCGTCATTATAATAAGTACAACTTGTGTAATAAACACGTGCTATAGTCCCCAATGGCAAAGAATCTCCCATAATTAAATATTGATCTGTTGCATCTGAATCTGTCGTTGAACTAAGGTAAACCAACTGACTTCCATCGGTATCTCTTATAGCATTCCACGACCCCATTGCAGAGTTAACAGCATTTTCATATGTATCATGTAATGTTCCCAGTAAACAATTTCGGAATAAAACGCTATGAGGAGTACTTCTCCACTTTGCAACATTACCATCTCCGGAACGACTATTTATATTACCAATATTTAAATCCGCCGTCACAACTTGTGTCACACACATCATAAGTGCAATCACCAACACAAGGCTAAGCACTTTCTGAATAGAAGTTCTCTTAATAAAAACCACGACCTTTCCTTTCAATTGGCTTGGTCGTGCAGAAATAAACAATTTTATATTATAATTATAATAATATATTAATACACTCCCAAACCGGTTTATTTTCTACGTTTT
>JAGBID010000233.1 GCA_017935165.1 Clostridia bacterium | reverse complement strand
TCAGTAAAACGAAGTGTCAGATTATAAAGCGCCTGCGCATAAGGTACTGTTCTCTTTATATCATCCTTAATATTTTCCTCGGTATCGTAAAAATAAGAGGAGAGCTTTATAACTGTTTCCTTTACGGTTTCCCTTAATTCCTGAATTCTTATCTTAAGGGAATTTTCGCTGTAGCCTTTTACGGTGGGGAACCTTGCAAAAGAAGCTTTATCGATAGAAGCCATAACCGTATCAAAGTCATTTGTTTTTAAAGCGTCTTCAATATTTTCCGCTATAGCCATGTCGGAAGCAAACATTGAGCTGAATTTATCCTTTAATATGCTGTCCTCTAAGCTTAATTTATAAGCTTCATTTATAAGACTTTTTATAAAGCTCAGATTCTTAACTATGTAATCCTTTACTATTTTACCCCACACTGTGTCAAAAAGCGGGATATCCGTATTATAGTCCTTAAGCTTTTCTTTAAGCCATTCATCAGGAAAAAGATGTGAACGGGTGAAATTGTAAAGGCGCATAACAGCTTCGCTTAAACGTTTATCGTTTCTGTCTGAGCTTAACAGGTCAGCTGCTGTTGTGTTGCCGCTTTCATACATTTCGCCAATAGCTTCCTGCAGGGCATCTGACTTCATCTGTTCTTCCTGCTTACCTGTTAAAACCGTGAAGTTTCTTGAAATATTAAGCCTTTCAAAAAACTCCCTTGCTACTTTGGCACAGAAGCTGTCCACAGTACATATATTAGCTTCGGAAAGGAGAATTTGCTGGCGGGAAAGACGTTTGTTCAAAGGGTCAAGGCGGAGCTTTTCAAGAATAGCATTCTCGATTCTCTCCTTCATTTCCCCTGCGCTGGCTTTTGTAAAGGTTACAATTAAAAATTTATCCGCGTCTATCGGGTTTTCGCTGTCGGTTATTCTTCTTATTACCCTTTCAACCAGGACCGCAGTTTTACCTGAACCTGCTGCCGCAGATACAAGCACGGTACCCTTTAATGCTTCAATAGCGTCCTTTTGAGCAGGGGTCCACTCAGGCATTCTTCTCCCTCCTTTCAATTTCTTCAATAAGCTCTTCCTTTGTAAGCTTCATTTTATTTATCAGTCTGTCGTCATGGACATTGCCGCACACACTTTTATAGGGGCAATAAGTACATGAATTATTATTAACCATTAACGGCTTTGCTGAAATATCGCCCTCAATTAAATTTTCAGCCATTGTTTTTATAAGACTTTTAATGTGGGTAAACAGAGCTTCAAAGCCTTTATCACTAAGAACGCTTTGAGGCTTTGTAAGTTTACCGTTATCCTTTATGGCTGTGGGTAAAAATCTGCCTGCGCCGTCCTTTTCCATTGCATTAATTATCTCAATATCGTCAAGAATCACACCGCTGGCAGAAAGCCTTTTGTCCATTTCAGCTGAGGCTTTTGCAGCACTTAAGTTTTTATCACCGCTGATTTCAGGCACGGAGGATGGAAGATAAAGTATACCTGAGGGGATAACATTACCCTTTTCAGCCATAGCGGCAAGGTAGATAAGCATTTGCAGGTTAAGACCAAACAATACGTCCGTATACTTAAATTCCTTGGCACCTGTCTTATAGTCAACAACTCTTACAAACTTGCCCTTTTCGTTAGTGTAAACGTCAATTCTGTCCGCTATACCGCCAACCGTAACAGCTTTACCATTATCAAGATAAATTTTAAGAGGCGGAAATTCCGAATAATCGGAAAGATAAAATTCAAAATACTCAGGTTTAAAACGGCTTACGGTAAACTCCTCAATAAACCTTTCAATCATACTTACAGCGGCTTTAACAAGGCGGCTGAACCTATACTTATCCTTACCGGAAAGGCTGTTTATACCGCCCATTTTCTCAAGGGTGTACTTATCAATAAGCGCGTTTACGTCCTTTAAAAGAAGCTCTCGGTTATCCATATATTTGGAAAAGTCCGACTTCAGGATGGCTTCAAAAAGGTAGTGCATTACGGTGCCGTACTCTAAATTATCAATTTCTGCAGTACGCTTTTCTTTAGCGTTCAAGCCGTATTTACAGAAATATGAAAAAGCACAGCGGTGGTAGCTTTCAACCTGTGAGGCAGAAAAATAACTTTCTGCAAACATTGTTTCAGCTAAATATTTGTCACTTATTCTGTGCTCACCGCGGCTGCCAACAATATCAAGAGCATTTATTTTAGCTCTATATTCCTCATTTTCGCTGAGTAAAGCTTTAAGGCTTTCTTTTTCCGGTGATTCCTCCTTATAAAGAGAGGCGTAAAGACCGAATGCAGAATTATAGGTGCCTGCGTAAAAAAGAACATCCTGATTATTATTTGTTTTTAAAAGAGGAAATATTTTCTTCAGGTCGGTAATAAGTCTGCCCGGAGTTAATTCTTCCTCGCCGCCCTCTTTATGGTAGCTGACAAAAAGCCTTTCACTACCGCTTACAGCTGCAGCATAGGTAAGGAAACGCTCCGACTTGATTTTATCCTCCAATTTTGAATCCATATTTAAATTGAAGGAAATAAGCCTGCTTCTCTCGGAATCGCTGAATATACCGCTTTCGGAAGGTACAAAGGGAACTTCGCCCTGAGAGGCACCCATTATAAACACAGCTTTTTCACTTTGCGGCTTATAAATGTCAGTTGAAGCAAGGGTTACAGTATCCATTCGCATTGGGATATCCCTTGTTTCTGCCTTGGAAACCACGTCTTTTAATACGCTGAAATAATCTTCGCCGCTAATTTGCTCCTGACCGAATGCATAGGTAAATTCATCAAGTATATCCATAAGCTTCTGCCAGGAGGCGCTGTTTTCCTTGGCAAGCTCAGGCATACCCATTTCTATATATTTATTAAAGCTGTCGCTTACAGCTATGTCTGCCTTAAGCTCGGTTAAAAGATTATATATAGCTTCGCCTATTTCACCTGCTTTGGCAGATTTTATACTTTCTTTAAATTTTAATACAGGAGTTACTATACTGCTTCTTATAAAGTTAAGCTTTTCAAGCACAGCATCGCTTTCTTCGTCCTTTTCATAACCGAAGCCTTTTGGGTGTTTATAAAATTCGCTTTCAAAGGCTTTGCCGTCAATTTTCCAAAGGTAGATATAGTTTTCAAACAAAGAAATATCATCGCTGTTAAATTCGGTTAAGCCTGTTTTAAGCAGCAGTAAAATTTCCTCTGCCCTGAAACCGCGGAAGCTAAGCCTGAAAGAAGACATTAAAAGCCTTATAATCGGGCGGCTGTCAAGCCTTATTGGTTCTTCAAAATAGCAGGGTATCTCCCATTTTTCGAACACAGGCGCCAATATACTGTAGTATTTACCGGGGTCCTTGCTGACTACTGCAATATCGCCGTAGCGGTAATTATCCTTTATAACAAGCTCTCTTATTGAAGCGGCAATAAACTCAGCTTCATCGTAAACGGTTTTAGCTTCGAAAATATTTATTTTATCCGTTTCCTTTATGTAGGGAACAAGCTTTGACCTGAAAAGATTATTTTCAAGGTGACAAAGCTCATCGTTTATATGGCGCTTGCTTTCCTTAAAGAATACGGGAACATTTTCCTTTACTCTTTCCTCTAACGCTATACTCTTAATTCTGTATGCAGTCTCAGCTATAGGTTCAAAAAGAGAGGTGTCGTTTACCGCTAAAGTATCCGTGCAAAGGGAAATATAGCAGATTTCTGCCCTTTTCATAGCTTCCCTTATTATCATAAGCTTCTGCTTATTAAAGCTTTCAAAGCCGTCAAAAGCAATTACTGCACCTTTTAAAAAGCTTTTACCCTCAAGGACCTGTAAAGCTCTTGTTAAAACATCACTTTCGTCAAGGTAATCATTTTCGATTAAGGCGTTATAGATGCTTAAAATTAATGAAATATCGCCGATTTTATCCTTTAAATTGCCGCTTAAGCTATTTGCAGTTTCCTTTAAGCTTTCGGGGCTTATTAAATTTTCCTTAAACTCATTAATGGCTTCAAGTAAAAGCTTTAAAATATTGTCGTTTGTTTTACTGTATATTTTCAAATCATCACGGGCAATTTTAAGTGCTTTGGAGAGAAATACGTACTTACCCGTTTCAGTTAAAGGCTTTTCGAAAATGCCTCCGTAAAGGCGGAACACCTCCTCACAAAGCTTACTGAAGGACCATATTTTAATTTTTGAAGCAAGCTTTGCACCTAAGCTTTCAAGGAAGCTTCTCTCCCTTGAAAAGGTAAGCTGGTCGGGAACAATTAAGTATACGTCCTCCCTGCTTTTTAAAAGCTCCTCTTTTAATTTATTATGAATAAATTCTGTTTTGCCGTGGCCTGAAGTTCCGAGAACTAACTGAAGCATTTTTATCCGCCTTAAAATAATATTTATATAATTATATCATTTTTGTGCGCTTACTTCAATAATCTATTACAGACCTAAAAAAATCTTTAAGGACAAAAACCACTCATAAATTAAAAAGCTTATTTCATTTTCACTTTGGCTTTCAATTATGTCTTGCTCATTTTCAGTAAGCACCTTTTCTCCAAAGGCAGGATTTAAACATAGTGACGGATAAAGGGCACACCACCAGTTTTCGCCTTCGCCGCTTCCAAGCTTTATATATAAGGATTTGTAACTGCCTGCAGGCAGGGTGAAGCCTTCGTACTTTCTTGTTTTGAAAAAGCTCTCCTTAATTTTAGCTTCCGCTTTATACTCTGCGCCTTCTTCGATTAAAATTAAATTTACTTTATTTTCAATATTTTCGATGTTATTGCTTATTATATCAAGGCTTTCTTTATAGCTTTTTGAATTTTCAAGCATTTTGGTTACGTATAAAAATATCTCGTCCTTAACTTTAAGCTTAAGGTTCTGGTCATAATCGCTGTTTGATGCCGCCGGAATATGAAACCTAATTACTTTATTTGTTATGCTTTCACAGCTTGTACCGAAATTTACAAATGAAATAAGCACCGTGCTGATAAATGCCAATATTAAAGCTATTTTAAATCTTTTGATTTTACTCATAATTTCACCCTTTTATTTAATTTACTTTCATTATTACCAAATTTAGGAAGCTTATACTCTTAATTAAATGAATATTAATTAAATTTGTGATAATAATAACTGTGAACATCAGGAAAGGAGAAATTTATGTTAGATATAATTTCTTTGATTTTAACTATAGTAGGCGGTCTTAACTGGCTCCTTGTGGGACTTTTTCAGTTCGACCTTGTTGCATGGATTTTCGGCGGACAGTCAGCACTTTTAAGCCGAGTCATTTACACACTTGTAGGTATTGCCGCTGTTTGGTGCATTACCTTCTTTTTCAGAGAACACGGTGTTTTTAACAGGGATATATAAAGGAAAGCAGGAAAAAGGATTTTACCTTTCTCCTGCTTTTTTACAGCTTTATTCTTTTCGTGGCGATATTTTCACAGAAGGCTTTATCGTGCTCAACGAACAGAATTGTAGGTGAATACTTAATAATAAGCTCTTCAAGTTGAATTCTTGAAAGTACGTCGATGTAATTGAGCGGTTCGTCCCAGATATACAGGTTGGCTCTTTCAGATAGTGAGTGAGCAATTAAAACCTTTTTCTTCTGACCCATTGAGTAGCTTTCAAGCTTCTTTTCAAATTGCACACGGCTGAAATCAAGCTTGCGAAGTATGGCTCTGAACAGCGGACTGTCAAGGCCGTTTCTTTCCTCGTATTCATAAATACTGCCTTTTAAATTATCGGTTATTTGTGGGATGTATGAAATTTTTAGACCTTTTGCTTTGAAAAATTCTCCGGTATAGCTTATTTCCTCGCCCATTATAAGCTTAATAAGGCTTGACTTTCCGCTGCCGTTTATGCCCTCCAGACGAATTCTGTCACCTGTTAATATTTCAAAATTAAGGTTACCGAATACTTCCTTACTGCCGTAATTAATACTTAAATTCCTGGCTTCAATCAACCTTTTGGAATGGAAAGCTTCGGGAAAAAGCTTCAAGCTCTCGTTTTCTTCAATGTTTTTAAGCAGAGCCTCCTTCTCTTCAATAAGTTTACTTGTGCGGTTTTCTATAGCTTTGGCGCGCGCCATTGCTTTTTTTGCTTTTGCGGCTTCTTTGGGTCTTCTGTCTAAGCTCTTTTCTACTTTTCTTGGGTCGAAGCCTATTTTTCTTGCCTCTGCTTTATCGGACCATTCAGCCTTTTCTTTAGCTGTTTCCTTTAAGCGCCTGATATCCTTCTTAAGCTTCTCGTTTTCAGCAGTTTCGAAATTATCCTGAAGAATTTTATTTTCGTACCAGGTTGAAAAATTACCCTTTATTATTTCAATATTTGTTCTATTTATGGACAAGGTATGGTCTGTGCATCTATCAAGAAAAGCTCTGTCGTGCGATACTAATATGAAACCGCTTTTAAGCGAAAGATAATCAGAGAGCTTTTCACGGCTTTCCATATCAAGGTGATTTGTAGGCTCATCTATAAGGAGGAAATTATTTTCCCTTATAAACATTGAAGCTAAAAGCACCTTAGTTTGTTCACCGCTTGAAAGGGTGTTAAAGGGTCTGTTGAGCACGTCTTCGTTTACATTTAAAAGAGATAGCTCGCACTGCAGCTGCCATAATTCATAATCACCCTTTATAACTTCTATAGTATTCAGGGTTTTATCCTTGATTTCGTAGGGGAAATACTCAAAATTCACACTTGCCGTTATTTTTCCGCTATACTCATATTCTCCCATTAACAGCTTTAAAAAGGTAGTTTTACCCCTGCCGTTTCTTCCTGAGAAGCCGAGTTTCCATTTTGTGTCTATATTGAAGCTCACATTTTCAAATACGTTATCGTAGCTGCCTTCATAGCTGAAGGTTAGATTTTGTACGTTTATAAGTGACATATATGTTTTCCTTTCTAAACAAAAATACCGTTCTCCTTTTGCGGAAAACGGCAGAAATAGCTTATATAAAGCTAAAGAGGGGCAAAATTCACCCTAAGTAACTACCGTAAACCGCAAAAACCTACCCGTAACCAAACGGGATAAATTTATTTGCATTTAAATGGTAATTACTTAACTGACATCCTTTAGCCACCTTTAACGTATTTTACAAAAATATTATATTTAATTTTTTAACTTCAGTCAAGAGTAAATTGATTTTTATGTATTTATGTGTTATAATATTTTGGATTTTAGTGTAAATTTCGTTTTTGCGAAAAAATATATTTGAAAGGTTTTATAAATATGGATTATAAGGCATTAGCTGAGCTTTTATTCCCCGAAGTTACTGAAACTCCCGAGGATATGGAAGCAAGATTCCCCGTAAGAAATTACCCCGAGAATGCTGTTATCACACGTATGGCTCCTTCCCCTACAGGCTTTGTACATTTAGGCAACTTAGTTCAGGGCTTAACAAGTGAAAGAATGGCACACCAGTCATGCGGTGTTCTTTTCCTTCGTGTAGAGGATACTGACGCCAAGCGTGAAGTTGAAGGCGCTGTTGAGGTTTTAATAAACACACTTAAGCACTACGGCATTAATTTTGACGAAGGTGCTACAATTGACGGCGACAGCGGCGACTACGGCCCTTACCGCCAGCGTCAGCGTGCTGCTATTTACCACGTATATGCCAAGAAGCTTATTCTGGAGGGTATGGCTTACCCCTGCTTCTGTACTGAGGAAGAACTTAGTGAAATGCGTGAAAAGCAGGAAGCTAACAAGGAAAACTTCGGTTACTACGGCAAATACGCTGTCTGGCGCGACAGAAGCATTGAGGATATTAAGGCAGAGATGGAAAAAGGCAAGCCCTGGGTACTCCGTTTCCGCTCCACAGGCTCTATTGAAAATCAGTTTAAATATAACGACCTTGTTAAAGGCGAGCTTACAATTACAGAGAATGACATTGACCAGGTGCTTTTAAAGAGCGACGGTATTCCCACATATCACTTTGCACACGCAGTTGACGACCATTTAATGAGAACAACTCACGTAGTCAGAGGTGACGAATGGCTGCCCTCCCTTCCCTTCCACATTCAGCTTTTCAAGGCTTTAGGCTTTAAGCTTCCCAAGTACGTACACATCGGACCCTTAATGAAGATGGACGGTAACTCCAAGAGAAAGCTTAGTAAGCGTAAGGACCCCGAGCTGGCACTTACATTCTATAAGGCTGAGGGTTTCCCCGTTGAGGCAGTTTACGAATACATTATGACTCTTCTTAACTCTAACTACGAGGACTGGAGAAGAGCAAACCCAATAGCTCCTTCCACAGACTTTAAGTTCAGTCCCAAAAAGTTAAATCCTGCAGGTAACCTTTTTGACTACTTAAAGCTTTGCGACGTAAGTAAGAATGAAATTGCAAAGATGGATGCTGAAACAGTTTACAGCCGTCTTGTTGAATATACAGAGGAATTTGACACAGAGTTTGCCCAGCTTTTAAAGGCTGACAAGGAATATGCTGTTAAGATTCTTGCCATCGGCCGCGGCGGTAAAAAACCCAGAAAGGACTTAGCTACATGGAAAGAAGCTAAGCCTTATATGGGATTCTTCTATGACAAGTACCTTGAAGCTCCCGTGTTTGAGGAGAAATTCGAGAAAGAGCTTATTAAGGACGTTTTAAATAAGTATTTAGCAGCTTTCGACTTTGCCGACGACCAGAACACCTGGTTTAATAAGGTTAAGGCTATTACAGAGGAAATCGGCTTTACAACCGATATGAAGGCTTATAAGGCAGACCCCACAGCTTTCAAGGGTACTGTAACTGACGTTTCCACATTCCTTAGAGTTGCTATTACAGGCAAGACAAACTCCCCTGACCTTTACACTGTTACACAGATTTTAGGTTATGAGAGAACTTGTGAGAGAGTTAAAAACGCAATAAACAGCTTATAATAAATTAAGGGAGGTATTAATCCTCCCTTTTTTATTTTGAAAGCTTACCTATTGTTTTTAAAATATCAATGGATGGTGCGGGGATTCTGCCTAAATAATCGGGTCCTACGTTTAAAAGATAATTTATGCCGTGGTCGTTTAAGTGCTTCTTTATGGCAAGAACCTTCTCGGGGGATTTCCAGTTATTATCGAAGCTCTTATAACCCCAGGTATCGTTTAAAGTGCAGGCGGATTCATAGAGCTCTGTTTTATAATCCTCTGGAATTTCATTATCACCACAGGAGGTATAGTCACCCATACCGTTACCGATTCTTGAATTTACAAGGCAATCAGGCTGGTACTTTTTAACCATATCGTAAAGCTCTTTGCTTTGCTCTTTTGTGATAACTCCGGGAGTATCGAACCAGATAACGGCTAAATCGCCGTATTTTGTAAGAATTTCTTTAACCTGAGGTTTGATTTTCTTTTCAAAGCAGATTGAAAAATCCTTTTTATTCATCTCAGGGTAATCCCAACAGTTGCACCACATACAGCCCTTATTGTCGGGCTCTGTTATATTATAACCGCCGCCGTGCTCCTCGTGCCAGTCAAGCTCCTGAGAATAGTAAAGGCCGAACTTCACATTATGCTTTTTGCAGGCATCTGAAAGCTCTTTTATTACGTCCCTTTTAAAGGGTGTTGCTTTTACTATATTAAACTCATCCGCTTCGGAATCAAAAAGAGCAAAGCCTTCGTGATGCTTGCTTGTGATTATTATATACTGCATTCCTGCTTCCTTAGCAAGGAGCACCCATTCTTCAGCGTCGAAATAAACGGGATTGAAGGCTTCAGCCAATTTTTCATACTCTTTTATCGGAATCTGATACCTTGCCATCACCCACTCGCCTATGGGGTCCCAGCCCTTTACCATAGGGTCGCTGTAATCGAAGCGCTTGCCTTTGTATTCACCTGCAAGAAGTGAATAAAGTCCCCAATGTATCATCATACCGAATTTTGCTTCGCGGAACCATTTTTTATTGTCCATATATTACCTCAATATTTAAAAGGTGCACCCGGATTGAGTGTACCTTTATTATTTTAGATTTCGAATACACCTTCGTAAACCTTTTCAGCGTTACCTGTCATTAAGACTCTTTCGTCTGTATAGTTTACAATAAGGCTGCCACCCTTAACAAGAACTCTTATATCCTCGCCCTGCTTGCAGTAGCCGTTAAGAACTGCAGCTACAGCTGCTGCGCAGGCACCGCTGCCGCAAGACATTGTCTCGCCGCTGCCACGCTCCCAGACGCGGATCTTGATTGTTTTCTCGTCAATTATTTCAGCAAAGCCTGCATTGATACCCTCGGGGAAAAGCTCACTCTGGGCAAACTTAGGTCCGATTGTTTCAAGGTTTAGTTTATCAACGGAATTTGTAAATACTACGCAGTGGGGGTTACCAACGGAAAGGCAGGTTGCGTTATAGTCAATATCGCCTATGGTAATCTCTTTGTTGATAATTGATTCGCCCTTGAGCTTTACGGGAACGTTTTCAGGTTTCAAATCTACCTTACCCATATCAACCGTAACCTTAGCAGCAATACCCATCTTTGTAGTTATTTTACATTCCCTTACACCGCTTAACGTTTCAACCATTATGGGGTTCTTCTTACAGATGCCGTTATCGAAAACGTACTTAACTGCACATCTTACAGCGTTGCCTGCAATTCTGCCTTCACTGCCATCCTGATTGTACATATGCATCTTAAAGTCAGCAATGTCGGACTTATCAATAATAGCCACACCTTCACTGCCTACACCTGTGTGTCTGTCGGAAAGGTAGATGGATAAAAATTCGGGAGAAGTGATGTCGTTCTTCATACCGTCGATAACAATTATATCGTTACCTGTGCCGTGCATCTTTGTAAATCTTACCTGCTGCCTTTCCTTACGCATATTGTTGATATCTACTATCTCTGTATTGAAAGGAGTATAGCGGCTCATAAGACTGTCGATTAATGCGTTGGCTGTATCGATAGCTGTTAAGCAGGGTATACCAAGCTGGCTTGCCTTACGTCTGATCTTAACAGAGTCACGGGCGGGATTTCTGCCCTTTGCAGAAGTGGAGATTACGTAGTTAACCTTACCGCTTTCGATAAGTGTTAAGGTATTTACGGGACCCTCGTGAATCTTGTCTACTATCTTAACGTTAAGTCCTGACTTGATAAGAACGTTAGCTGTGCCCATTGTTGCATAAAGCTTAAAGCCCAGCTTAGCAAACTTCTTAGCAATTTCAGCAATTTCAGGCTTGTCCTGATTACGAACGGAGATGAATACGCCGCCGTCCTTTTTCATCTTACAGCCTGATGCAAGAAGACCCTTGTAGATAGCTTCCTCTAAATTGTTACCTATACCGAGAACCTCACCTGTGGACTTCATTTCCGGTCCTAATTGTGTATCAACATCGGTAAGCTTTTCGAAGGAGAATACGGGAACCTTAACTGCTACGTAAGGAGCATTCTTATAAAGACCTGTACCAAAGCCTAAATCATTAAGCTTGTAGCCAAGGCTTACCTTTGTAGCTAAGTCACACATAGGAACACCCGTTACCTTACTGATGTAAGGAACAGTTCTTGAAGCTCTGGGGTTAACCTCGATAACGTAAAGCTCGTTATCCATAATGATATACTGAAGGTTCATAAGGCCTATTGCCTTTAATTCCTTACAGAGCATCTCTGTTGTTCTTGTAATTTTCTCGATGAGGTAATCGTCAATATCCTGAGCGGGGTAAGTTGCAATAGAGTCACCGGAGTGAACACCTGTTCTTTCAACGTGCTCCATAATACCGGGCATTAAGATATCCTCACCGTCACAGATAGCGTCAACCTCAAGCTCCATACCACTTAAATATTTATCGATAAGCACGGGGTTATCCTGCTTATGGCGGAGAATGATCTCCATATATTCAAGGATATCAGCGTCGTTGTGGGCGATAATCATATTCTGACCGCCAAGCACGTAGGAAGGACGCATTAAAACGGGGTAAGTAAGGCGGTTAGCAACCTCCAAGGCTTCCTCAGCTGTCATAACTGTGTCGCCCTTAGGTCTCTTGATGCCGCACTTTTCAAGAATAGCATCGAAACGTTCTCTGTCCTCAGCAGCATCAATACTGTCGGCTGAAGTACCGATAATGTTGATATTGTTCTTTGCTAAGGTCTTAGTAAGCTTGATAGCTGTCTGACCGCCGAAAGCAACAACAACGCCAACGGGCTTTTCGATGTTTATAATATTCATAACGTCTTCGGGGCAGAGAGGCTCGAAATAGAGTCTGTCAGCTGTGTCGAAGTCGGTGGAAACTGTTTCGGGGTTATTGTTAATTATAACAACCTCATAACCTAACTTCTGTAAGGACTTAACGCAGTGAACGGAAGCGTAGTCGAACTCAATACCCTGACCGATTCTGATAGGACCTGAGCCTAAAACCATTACGGTTTCCTTGCCCTTCTTGCCTATAAAGTCAAATGCTTCGTTAACAGCGCCTGACTCGGGAGTATCGAAGGTACCGTAGAAGTAAGGTGTTTTTGCGGGATATTCACCTGCGCAGGTATCAACCATCTTGTAGGTTTCTTCCATTGTGTAGGGAATTTTATTACCGCTGATTCTTTCCATAGAAGCAGTTGTAAAGCCTAACTTCTTACCTTTTCTGTACTGCTCCTCGGTTAATACTGTATTCTTTATAGACTCCTCGAAATCAAGAATACCCTTGATCTTTGTAAGGAACCACATATCGATCATTGTGCACTCATGAATCTCTTCAAGTGTTACGCCGCGGCGCATAAGCTCGGTTATACCGAAAAGTCTCTGGTCGGTAGCACCCTTTAAAATATCCCATAAAGCTTCGTCTGTGTACTCACGGAACTTATAAAGCTCTAATGTGTCAAGAGAAATTTCAGCACCTCTTACAGCCTTCATCAAAGCCATTTCGAAGCTGTCGGCAATAGACATAACCTCGCCTGTTGCCTTCATCTGTGTGCCGAGGTTACGCTTAGCATAAACGAACTTATCAAAGGGCCACTTGGGGAACTTTAATGCAATATAGTCAACGCTGGGTTCAAATGCAGCGTAGGTGTTACCTGTAACGCCGTTGATGATTTCATCAAGACGGTAGCCGATAGCAATCTTTGTAGCAACCTTAGCAATGGGGTAACCTGTAGCCTTGGAAGCAAGAGCAGAAGAACGGGATACACGGGGGTTAACCTCGATAACTGCATATTCAAAGCTTGTGGGATGTAAAGCAAACTGAACGTTACAGCCGCCCTCAACGCCTAATGCGTTAACAATTTTAATAGCTGCTGCACGAAGCATACCGTACTCAGCTGTGGAAAGTGTAACAGCAGGAGCAACAACAATACTGTCACCTGTATGAACACC
>JAGBID010000232.1 GCA_017935165.1 Clostridia bacterium | reverse complement strand
TCCTGAGCCAGGATCAAACTCTCTACTTAATTGTATTTTAAGAATTTCGTCTTTAAATCTTAATCATAGCTTGATGTTCGCTCATTTCGTCATTGCTGACTTTCTTTCACAGATTTTTCTTAGGTTCTGTTTCCTTGTAATTTTTATGAGTTTACTCATATGAGTACTTTACTCAATTTCAATTACGGGTTCCTTTTTCGTCATCGTTGTTTAATTTTCAAGGTCCTTTTGGCTTTCTCAACCCTCTTGAGCTGAGTGCTCGACTATTCTATCACATTGTTTTCGGTTTGTCAAGAACTTTTTTCAAGTTTTTTTAAACTTTTTTAATTTCTTTTTTCTCACCGAGAAACTTACGTTTCTTCGTGACAGCTTGTCTATTATATCGCGTCGATTTCAGTTTGTCAAGAACTTTTTTCATATTTTTAAAAGTTTTTTCAAACCTTCAGATTTTCATCTGTTCTTCGCGACAGCTTGCATATAATATCACTTCATCCCTGCTTTGTCAATACCTTTTTCAAACTTTTTTCAAAAGATTTGAAGAAGATTTTATTGTGGATAAAGCACCGATGTGATATACTTTAGTCGGTGATTGATATTATAACTGATAGAAAGCCTGATTTCAAGCAAAATTTAGTGCAAATACTGACTTTCTTCTAAAATCACAATATTAATGAGAGGAGAAAAGCATATACACAATATGCAGTAACCGATATGCCTATAAGAATTAATGCAGACCTTCCTGCTATAGAAGTTCTTGAATCTGAGAATATATTTGTAATGACTCACGAGAGAAGCGAGACACAGGAAATACGCCCACTTAAGATACTGATTCTTAATTTAATGCCCACAAAAGTCGAAACCGAAACGCAACTTTTAAGACTTTTAGGCAACTCTCCATTGCAAGTTGACGTAACCTTTTTACATATGGCATCCCATACAAGTAAAAATACCAGTGCTTCCCATATAAATACTTTTTACAAAACTTTCACTGAAATAAAAAAAGACAGATTCGACGGTATGATAATCACCGGTGCGCCCGTCGAAAAATTACCATTTGAGGAAGTTGACTACTGGCCTGAAATGTGCGAAATAATGGAATGGAGCAAGAAAAACGTTTACTCCACCCTACATATTTGTTGGGCAGCACAGGCAGGACTTTATTACCACCACGGTATAGAAAAATACGCTTTAAGTGAGAAATTAAGCGGCATATACAACCATAATGTTTTAAACCCCTACCATCCTTTAATGAGGGGCTTTGACGATAATTATTACGCTCCTCACTCAAGATATACCGAGGTTAAGCTTTCCGACATAAAGAAGCACCCTGACCTTATCGCTCTTGGTGTTTCCGATATGGCGGGACTGCACATAGCAGCCACCCACGACGGAAGAAGAATTTACGTTACAGGTCATGCCGAATACGACAGATACACTTTAGCCAAAGAATATTTCCGTGACCTTAACAAAGGTCTTAACCCCAACGTACCATATAACTACTTCCCTGATGATGACGATTCCAAAGTTCCTCCCTTCACATGGAGAAGTAACGCTCACCTTTTAGTTTCCAACTGGCTTAACTACTACGTATACCAGGAAACACCTTACGACCTTAACGATCTTAAGTGAACAGCAATATTGTGACAATTTTCAGCAATATAATCAGTTGCTTTGATATTGAAACCGATATAAAATTAAACTACAGTATTCCCTTTATATACTTATTATAATAAGGAAGGAACGAAAGAGTATGATTTATGCCGAACACATTAAAAAGGTAATGGACAAAGTAGAGTTTCCTGAGGAAGCAAAGGCGTGCTTTAACCGTATTTTTGACAGAATCAGAAACGAAGCAGATTTGAGAAAAGAGTACTACGCTCTTTTAAATGAATACCTTTACAAAGAGCCCGATATGAAGCTTGGTGATTCCCTTGACAAGGTAACGAAGCTTGCTGTTGAGTACGGTGAAAATCAGTATACAATGCACATGGCTTTCATATTAAGCTGCACACCCAGAATGTATGAGCTTTATGAAGAAGAAGGCATTGACGAGGAGATTTACTGGGAAGGACTTTTGGACCTGCGCGCAAAGCTTCTTGAATGTATGGAGTGTAAAGGTGTGCCCGGCACCTTCGTAGGCGGCTGGTTTAACGGTTGGTTCAGACTTACAAGATTTGCACTGGGCAGATTCCAATATGAACCCATTTCCTACAACTTTGGAAAAGCTGTAGAACTTCCCTGCGGCGAAACTTTATTACCCGGAAATCCCATAGCAAATATGCACATACCTTCCACAGGTGTACCCCTTACAGATGAAGTAAGAAATGCCTCTTACAAGAAGGCTTACGACTTCCTTTCCAAGAGATTCAAAACAAACAAAGTATTCCTCTGCTGCAGTTCGTGGCTTCTTTTCGGCAAACACACTGAATTCTTACCTGAAAAATCCAACATATTAAAATTTATGAGCGACTTCCATTTAACTGCATCGGTAGAAGAAGAAAAATTCGGTAACAACTGGAGACTTTACGGAAAATACGCTGACGGCGAAGTTAAAGATTACCCCGAAAACAACTCATTAAGACGAGCTTACAAAAAATGGCTCCTTGACGGCAACAAAACAGGCAGTGGCTGGGGCTGTATGATGATAGAAAACGGCATCAACGTAACCCACAAGGATAAATAAAATGAAAATCGGTACAATGAATAAAGGCATAGGATATATGACCTTTAAAGAATTTATTCTTTTCGCAAAAGAAGCGGGAGCAGAAGGAATTCAGCCATTCATTACAGGCGGAAACATTTCACCTTTAATGACTAAAAGTGAAAGAGCTGAAATTAAAAAGTTTATGGAAGAAAATGGCATAGAGTTACCTGCAGTTTGCGCCGATTTCGGAAGTAAATTTTTTGACGAACCAAACAGCGAAGCTTCACTTCACAGGCTTATATCCATGATAGATATGGCAGCTGATTTAGGCACAAACATTGTATCCACTCACATCGGTCCTGTTCCTGAGGACGAAAACGACCCCTTATACGCCATAAAGCTTGATAACTTTAAAAAAGCTGCAAAATACGCTGACGATATGGGTATTTATCTTGCAGTTGAAACAGGCAGAGACACTGCAGAAAACCTCAAGAATTTTCTTCTTAAAACAGGCTGTAAATCCGCAACGGTCAATCTGGACCCCGCTAACCTTGTTATGTGCATTGGCGTTGACCCGACAGAAGCCGTTTACACCTTTGGCGACCTGATTGTTCACACACATATAAAGGACGGTATAAAGACCGGTGATACCACTTATATGGAAGTACCTTTAGGCGAAGGCAGTGTGGATTTCCCCCGTTATTTAAAGGCACTTCAGGATATAGGCTATAATGGCTACCTCACCATTGAAAGAGGCGGCGGTGAAGACAGAGAAGCCGAAATAAAAAATTCCATTGATTTTACAAGAAAATTATTAAATAAAATCTGATAAGGCGGTGATTTTATGATGAAAATAGGCGTTATGCCCGATTCATTCCGTGTACCCTTTAAAGAGTCCATTATTTTAGCAAGAGATTTGGGCGCCGACGGTGTTCAGCCCTACATTGCAAAAAGAGAAATCTCCCCTCTTCTTAGCAAAAGTGAAAGAAAAGCTGTTGCTAAATTCATTCGCGATAACGGCCTTGAAATTTCTGCAGTTTGCGCAGACTTTGGCAGCGCATTCTATTCCAAAGAAGATAATGAAGCTGAGATTCAGAGAATGATATCTATGATTGATGAAGCTGTGGATATGGGTGCTAATATTGCAACTACTCATATTGGACATATCCCCGATGACGAAACTTCCCCGATATACGTAAACACAATTAAAACGATCCGTAAGATTTCTCATTATGCCGAGGATATAGGAGTTACTTTTGCTACAGAAACAGGACCTGAAAAAGCATACATATTAAAGGGAATTTTAGATAAAGCAAATGCAAAAGCTGCAAAGGTCAACCTCGACCCTGCTAACTTTGTAATGTGCTGCAGTCAGGATCCCGTTGAGGCAGTTCACATTCTTAAGGATTATATTGTACATACACACGCAAAGGACGGCACTTGGTCCGGCACTCCCACAACAGGAGAAAGGCCTTTAGGCGAAGGCAACGTACCTTTTATAGAATACCTTGCCGCACTTCGCGATATCGGTTACGACGGTTACCTCACAATTGAAAGAGAGTGCGGCGAAAACCCCATTGCAGATATCAAAAAAGCTTACGATTACTTAAGAGGCTTACTTAAGAAACTTTATTAAAAATTACTACATCAATCAGGAATAAAAAAATTCAAATATATAAATTAAAAAAGAAAGAAGGTAAACTATTATGATGAAAATAGGTGTTATGCCCAATTGTTTCAGAGTTCCGTTTAAGGAATCTATTATTTTAGCAAGAGATTTAGGTGCTCACGGCGTTCAGCCCTTTATCTCTTTCGGTGACTTCTCCCCTGTTATGAGTAAGGATGAAAGAAAAGCCGCTGCAAAGTTCATCCGTGATAATGGTCTTGAGATTTCTGCTGTTTGCGCAGACTTCGGCAGATATTTCCACAGGGCCGATAACGAAGGTGACGTTCACAGAATGATCGCTATGATCGATATGGCTGTTGATATGGGCACAAATATCGTTACAACTCACATCGGCCATGTACCGGATGACAAGAACGACCCCATATACATCAATACAGTTAACACAATCCGCAAAATTTCTCACTATGCAGAAAACGTAGGTGTAAGTTTTGCAACTGAAACCGGTCCCGAGATGGCAGTTGTATTAAAGGGTATTCTTGATGAAGCTAATGCTAAAGCTGCAAAAGTTAATTTAGACCCCGCAAACTTCGTGATGTGCGCAGGTCAGGACCCTGTTGAGGCCGTTCACATCCTTAAGGATTACATCGTTCATACCCACGCAAAGGACGGTATAAAAACAGGCGAAACAACATACAAGGAGCTCCCCTTAGGTCAGGGTGGCGTACCCTTCCCCGAATATCTTGCAGCGCTTCGTGATATCGGTTTTGATGGTTTCCTTACAATCGAAAGAGAAGTAGGCGAGGATCCACTCAAAGATATCAAGATTGCTTACGATTACTTAAACAGTATCTTAAAGAAACTTTATTAACAGGGAGTGTTTGTTATGGCTATAAAAATCGGTATCATCGGCACAGGCGGTATTGCGAACTTTCATGCAAGGAATTATAAGGAGCAAGGTCAGAGAGTTGAGCTTGTTGCTTGCTGTGACCTTGATATCAATAAGGCAAAAAAATTTGCTGAAACCTACGGCTTTAAGAACGTCTACGATAACTGCTATGATATGCTCAAAGAAAATGAGCTGGATGCAGTAAGCGTTTGTACCTGGAACTCAGCTCACGCTGAATGTACAATAGCAGCTTTAAACGCAGGCTGTCACGTGTTCTGCGAAAAGCCCATGGCTATGAATAAAGAAGAAGCCATCCTTATGAAGGAAACAGCCGAAAAGAATAATAAGCTTTTAATGTTAGGCTTCGTTCTTCGCCATGAGAATAAAACAAAAAGCGCTTTAAACCTTAAAAAAGACGGACGCCTTGGCGATATTTACTACGCAAAGGCATCTTACCTTCGCCGCTGCGGTTTCCCCGGCGGTTGGTTTGGTGATAAATCACGTTCAGGCGGCGGTCCTCTTATTGACCTTGGTGTTCACGTAATTGACCTTGCAAGATTTATTATGGGAAACCCAAAGCCTGTTTCAGCTTATGGTGCAACATTTAATAAATTAGGCGCAAGACTTGAAATTGCCCTCGGTGAGGATGCATGGAAATCCATGACCGAAGTAGATAAACCTATATTTGATGTTGAAGATTTAGCAACAGCCATGGTTCGTTTTGATAACGGAGCCGTACTTCACGTTGAAGCAAGCTTTAACTTAAATATCAAAACACCTACAACCACCGTTGAGTTCTTTGGCGATAAGGCAGGTCTCTCACTTAATCCTTTTGAGCTTCATACAGTTGTGGACAATAAGCTTGCTGATATTGAGATATACGGTGACTTCAAAACTGACACAAAGTGGACAAACCAGATGAATAACTGGCTGGATGCTATTGAAGGTAAGAGCAAGCTCATCTCAACTGCTGAGGACGGCGTAATGCTGATGAAAATTTTGGATGCTATCTACCTCTCCGCAAAAACAGGCAAGAGTGTTGATATCGAATAAAACTTTAATTTAAAGAAAAGGAATGAGAAAAATGGCAATAAGAATTGCTGTAATCGGTACAGGCGGTATTGCACACGCACACGGTGATGCTTATAAAAAATTAGGCGACAGAGTTGAGTTTGTAGCTTGCGCGGATCTTGATTTAGCTAAAGCTCAAAAATATGCCGAAGAATACGGCATCCCCGCAAATAAAGCATACGATAACTGCTACGATATGCTTAAAGAAAACGAAATCGACGCTGTCAGTGTAACTACATGGAACAGTGCTCACGCAGAGTGTACAATTGCTGCTTTAAACGCAGGCTGCCACGTTTTCTGCGAAAAGCCTATGGCTATGAACGCTGAAGAAGCTAAGGCAATGAAAGAAGCCGCTGAGAAAAACGGTAAAATTCTTATGCTCGGTTTCGTTCGCCGCCACGGTAACGATGCTAAATCTGCCCTTAACCTTATTAAGGAAGGCTATATGGGTGACATTTACTACGCTAAGGCTTCTTACTTACGCCGCTGCGGTTTCCCCGGCGGTTGGTTTGGCGACAAGTCCCGTTCAGGCGGCGGTCCTCTTATTGACCTTGGTGTTCACGTAATTGACCTTGCAAGATATATTATGGGCAATCCCAAGCCTGTTTCCGCTTACGGCGCTACATTTGATAAGCTTGGTGCAAGAAGTGAAGTTGCTCTTTCTGCTGATGACTGGCAGTCCACTACAGAAACAGAAAAGCCCATTTTCGACGTTGAGGACTTAGCTACAGCTATGGTTCGTTTTGATAACGGTGCCGTTTTACACGTTGAAGCAAGCTTTAACTTAAACATCAAGACTCCCACAACTACAGTTGAATTCTTCGGTGATAAGGCAGGCCTCTCCTTCACTCCCTTTGAGCTTCACACTGTTGTTGATAATAAGCTTGCCGATATCGCTATTCAGGGCGATACAGGCTTCCACTTCTCCAACAGCTTTGCTGCTGAAGCAAAGAACTTTATCGATGCTATTGAAGGCAAGGCAGAGCTTGTTGCAAACGCTGAGGACGGCGTAACACTTATGAAGATTCTTGACGCTATCTACCTCTCCGCACAGACAGGCAAGAGCGTTGATATTGAATAATTAAAAAAATAAAATTTCTCCCGAAGAAGCTTTAACTTTCTTCGGGAGTTTTATTTTGCATTTTAATTTTACGCTTTCGCCATATGGAATTTATCGCTTTCAAGAAGGTTTAATTCGTCTACGACCTTTTCGTACATAGCTATGGTGTTTTCGAAAACCTCGGGGTGGTGGGCGTCGGAACCGAAATAGAATTTACAGCCGCATTTTTTTGCAATTTTATAGGGTCTTAAAAGTCTTTTTCTTTCTCCCTCTGTATCAAATGCCTTCATATCGCTGTAATTTATCTCAACACCGCAGCCAAGAGAAGCGATCTTTTTAAATATGCGCTCGTAAGTTTCGTCAGGAATATAATCAAGGACGGCTAAAAGATTTTCCTTACCCTTAATAATTTTACCTGCCACAATATGAGCTATACCGATTTTACGGAAGGGAAGGTCGCGGCTTAGTATGTTTTCAAGCCTTTTTACCCATAAATCTGCCCTGTGGCTGATTTCCGTAGATTCACCTTTTTCGACCGTAAAGCCTTCAAGGTGCAGGTGCGTGGTGGGAATTATTATAAAATCGAATTTATCAATGGTTTCTCTGATTCCCAGAACGCCGAATCTGTTAAGGTCGGTTTCACATCCAAACATAAATTTAACGCCTTCCGCCTGAGGGAGAGGTAAATTTTCGGAAAGCCTCTCGTAAGTCTGACCCATAGGTCCGTTTTCGATGCCCTTTTCCCAATAATGGTCCGTAACACAAATTGTTTTAAGGTTATTATCAAGGGCATACTTGAGCATTCTTTCCTTATTTTGCAAAGGGTCGTTTGAACAGCCTGATATTTTTGAATGAATATGTATATCGTGGTCAACAACAAATCTCATACTTTCACACCTTTTTTAAGCTTTATTAAAATATAACACCAAAAAGATGATTTTGCAACATTTAAAGCTAAAAAAGGCTTTTTCATAATCTTTTGAAAGTAAGTGGACATAAATGAAAATTTAGGCTATAATAAATTCAGTAACAGTATTAACGGAGTGCTGCTGCGAGGGCAGCGGCGGAATGTGCAAATGAAAACAAATTGGTTATTCGATAACTATCCCTTTATAAAAAATAAGGAGCTTACCCTTTGTAAGCCTAATCCAACGGAAGGCAGCGCCGTAGTGGAGATTTTTTCCGATAAAGAGCTTATTAAATTAAGCAGGCGCACCTTAAAGCTTGACAGCTATAACGTTAACTTGTTTTTCAGGCAGATGGAGGCAAGCTTCCAATCCAAAAGAAGCGTGCTTCTGGGAATATTCCATAATGAAAACCTCAATGAGCTTTTGGGTCTTGTTCTGCTTGATAATATTAATGCAAACACAGAGTGTGTGGACATTGACCTTTACTTAAGGAAAAATTACCGCAGCAAAAACCTTGCTGTAAAAGCAATTTCACTTGTAGCTGAGTTCCTTTTTGAAAGAGCCCAGGTTAAAAGAATAGCCGCTTCCGCTTTGGCAGAAAACAAGGTGTTTGAGGATATACTTCTCGCCTCCGGTTTCACAAAGGAAGGCGTAAGCCGCCAGGGCGTTTATCTTCCCGAAAAGGGTGTTGTAAGCATGGCGTATTTTTCCTTCCTGAAAAGCGATCTTTTAGAGGAAGATATGGAAGCGGAAGAGCCTTCAGATTATTACCTTTAATTTAATATCAGTCTTCAAGTACTCCTCTTAAATAGAGGAGTATTTTTCTTTCCTTTCTTGATATCTGCATTTGCGATACACCGAATATTTTTGCGGTTTCGCTTTGTGTTTTATTTAGCTTAAACCTTAAATAAACAAGCTCTTTTTCATCACTTTTCAGTTTTTCACAGCATTCTTTCAAAGCAAGCTTTTCGGTTATATTGTTTTCGTGGGATTCTTCGCTTAAAGCGGCAAAAATTTCCTTTTCATCATCACTGTAAATAACGGGATTTAAAGACGAAAGTGCCGCTGTCAGTTTGTCCTCGTCAATACCCGTAAGCTTTACTATTTCACTTAAATACGGCGCCCTGCCAAATTTCTTTTCAAACTCCATTCTTACTTCCGTGATTTTCAAAGCCATGCTTTTAATATCACGGGGAATTTTAATTTCTGTACCATACCTGAAAAGACTCTTTATTTCACCTATTATTACGGGTACCGCATAGGTGGAAAACTTATAACCCAAGCTTGCGTCAAACTTTTTTGCAGCTTTAATAAGGCCTAAACATCCTGCCTGGTAAATATCCTCGTAGTCTATACCTCTTTGCATAAATCTTTTAGCCGCAAGATGCACAAGGCCTAAGTTATCGGTAACAAGGCTTTCTTCCCGGCTCATTGTCTTTTAACCGTCATATTTTTTACATCATCCTTACAGCAAAGCTTTTTTACTATGGTAACGGTAGTACCTTTATTTATTTCTGACTTTACTTTAAGTGAATCGGAAAAACTCTGCATAACCGCAAAACCTATACCCGCCTGCTCCTCGCCGCCTGTTGTGAAAAGGGGCTCCATGGCTTTTTTAATATCCGCTATGCCGCAGCCTTTATCCCTTACTTTTATAACCAGCTTTCTATCCTCAAAAAGCTTTAGATTTATGTATATCTTGCCCTTTGCGTTTTTATAGCCGTGAATTATAGCGTTGGTAACCGCTTCGGAAAGAGCAGTTTTAATATCGCTTATATCGTTTACCGTCGGGTCGGCACTTAACAAAAAAGCTACCGCCGAGGCTCTTGCAAAGGCTTCGTTACCTGAATTCGAAACAAAACTTATTGTAGCTTCATTTAATATATTCATTTTTATAATTTCCCCTTCCTGTATTTTCTGCCTTATTTTCAACTGTGGCAAAGTTAAATACTCCTGCCATTTTCGCCATACGGGAAACGCTTTCCGATATATTCATAAGCACCACCTTGCCGTTCCACAGCTTTAAAAGTCTGATTCGTCCTAAAATGAGCCCTATACCTGAGCTGTCCATAAAAGGTACTGCTGCAAAATCCATTTTCAGCACCAAAGGTTTCATTATCTGAGCTCTTTCATCTATATAGCGCCTGATTTCGCCTGCGGTGTGGTGGTCAATGTCACCTGCAAGGCGCACTACCATCGTATCATCATTCATCTCAACTGTAATCATTTTTACGTCCTTTCTTAATAAGCAAAAATAAAAAGAGGCTTTTAGCCTCTTTAATATTACACGGCGCAAAGTAAAAATTCCGTCGGAAATTTGGTGATAAAAATATTTATCTTTTAAATTATTAACTGTTTTCTTTCAGCTTCCTGTACTTTTCTCTTGTGACTATACCACCCCTTATATGCCTTTCTTCTTTATTCAAAATCAGTACAGCCCTTACAGCTTTAAAAAGGGCAGGGTCAATTTCTTTCAGCCTTAAGGCTACGTCCTTATGTACGGTGGATTTGCTTACGGAAAAATATTTTGCCGCCCCTCGCACCGTTGAGCTGTGCTTAATTATATACTCACCGAGCATTATAGCTCGTTTTTCGATGTCCGTTTTCATTTTCAAAGCTACCACTCCATATCTTTTTTATCAGTATATGCTATAGCTTTATTTCTTATGTTAATAATCCTTTATTCATATTTTTATAAAATATTTACAGCTTAACACTTCAATGCTTGACAATATTAAAATTTACCCGTATAATTAAATAAATTAAATGTAGTTTTGAATACATATTTTGTGTAATTCGCACCATTAAAAAGCATAGGCGGTGCGCTTTTAAGAGCGAATTTTGTCGGAACTATATGTAATTGAGGGTGCGGCACCGTGCCGCAAAATAATAATAAAGGAGAAAAAAACATGCAAATCACTGACGGTTTTACCTACATTGCCTTTTTGATGCTTCTTGCCGGTGGCCTTTTAGCACTTGAGAAGTACACAAAATGGAAGATCTTTAACATAGTTCCTCCCCTTGTATGGCTCTATGTTATCAACATGCTCCTCTGCACATTCAATTTCTATGATATGACTGCAGAAGGCGTTAAGCCAACTTACTCAGCTTTAAAGAATAACCTTCTTTACGCTATGATTTTCGTTATGCTCCTGCGCTGCGACTTCAGAAAGCTCGCTAAGCTCAGCGGCAGAATGATTGCTATTTTCCTTGGTTGTTCCATTACCCTTGCTATCGGTACAATTGCAGCTTATCCTATATTCGTAAGCCCTATGGGTGGTGCTGAAAAAACATGGGCTGCTGTTTCCGCTTTATACGCTTCCTGGGTTGGCGGCAGCGGTAACATGGCAGCTATGGAAGTTGCTTTTGAAGGCTCAATTGACGCAGGCGCTTACGGATGCGCTCTTGCTCTGGACACAGTTTGCTACTCTGTATGGATCGCTCTTCTTCTTCTTGCTGTTAACATCGCTCCCAAGTGGAACAAGATTGTTAAGGCAGACACAAGCAAGCTTCAGGCAGTTGCTGATGCAGCTAACAAAGAAATTGCTAAGGAAAAGAAGAAGGCTACAACAGCCGACTGGGTATTCATTATCGGTATTTCCCTTGTTGCTTCCGCAGGTTCACAGTGGCTCGGCGGTCTTGCTGACGGCGGTTTAAAGGCTATCGGTCTTGATATGTTCGGTGCTTCCACATGTACAACAGTTATCGTAACACTTTTAGGTCTTGTTTGCGCATTAACTCCCATGGGCAAGCTTCCTGCTGTTGAGGAGCTTTCCGGTATTTACCTCTATGCTGTTGTTTCACTTATCGCTTCTACAGCATCTCTTACAGACCTTATTTCCGCTCCTGTTTGGGTTGTTTACGGATTTGTTATCCTTCTCGTTCACGTTGTTCTTATGTTCTTACTTTCCAAGCTCTTCAAGTGGGACCTCTGCATGGTATCTACAGCATCTCTTGCTAATATCGGTGGTTCTGCTTCCGCTCCTATCGTTTCCTCCGCTTATGATGCATCCTATGCCGGTATCGGTGTTCTTATGGGTGTTCTTGGCGCCGCCATTGGTAACTTCTTCGGTCTTGGAATGGGTGCTATACTCAGCTTGTTCGCATAAGATATTATTTAAGAAACCTTTAAAAGGCTCCCCTACCTGCTTTATTGGCGGGGAGGGGAGCTTCTTTCTTAAATTGCATATTTTCTCACAATTATTTAATATAAAACACAGAGGAGCTTTCCTATGAATATAAATGAAAATTTTAAATATTTAAATATAGGTCTTCCTGAGGATATTCTCCGCCATAAAATGTACGGCAATTTTAATGAAGCCATCCGCCTTATAGACATAAAGCTTAAGGAGGATATACCTCAGGCACTTCGCTCCTGTCTTATAGTTCAGCGCGAGCTTATTTCACGTTTTCACTTAGATTACCCCTACAGCAAGGCTGAAGCTTTGGCTCTTGTAAGAGAAAGCATACCTGATTTTTCGGAAGAGGAATTCGACGCTCTTGTGGATAAAGGCGCTATAGGCTGGGTTTACTCCTACGGTGAAATAAGGTATTTCAACCGATTCTTTGCATCCCTTTGCAAAACCAATGCAGATATTGCAGGAAGAGCAGGCGTAGCTTCACAAGGTGTTGAAAGCTTAAAGAAAACCGACAAAAACACCATTCTTGATGAAGCCATAACCGATATGAAAGAAAACGGCTTCACTACCCGACGTTTCAAGATAAAAGCAGGTATGAAGCTTAAGGACGAATGCTTTGAAAAAGGTATGTTTATAAGAGCTCATTTGCCTATTCCTGCCGCCTGTGACGAACAAAGCGATATTGTAATAGAAGAAATTTATCCCGAAAGCGGTAAAATTGCTCCTGTTGATGCTCCCCAGAGAACTGTTTGTTGGGAAGAAAATATGGAAGAAAACCACGAATTCACGGTTACTTACTCATATACTTATAAATCAACTTACAAGGATGCCGAAAAAATAATTCCTGACGAAAATCAGCCAAGCTTCTTCACTGAGGAAAAACCGCCCCACATCGTGTTTACCCCCTATATAAAAGAACTGGTTGCCACACTTTCCGAAGGTGCTGAAAACAATTTGGAAAAAGCGAAAAGATTTTACGATTTTATCACCTTAAATATGAAGTATAACTTTATGCCGGCTTACTTCAGTCTTGAAAATATCGCCGAAAACTGTGCAAGAAACTTTACGGGTGACTGCGGTGTATTTGCACTTTTATTCCTTACGATGTGCCGCTGTGCAGGTATTCCTGCAAAATGGGAAAGCGGTTTCGATGCTGAGCCTGAATTCTGCGGCGGTCACGACTGGGTTAAATTCTATATAGCTCCCTACGGCTGGATTTTTGCGGACACCTCCTACGGTGTTGCGGCTAACAGAAATGAAAACGAAGAGAGAAGAAAATTCTACTTCGGTAACATTGAGCCTTACAGAATGGTAGCCAACAGCGATTTTCAGGAAGAATTCACTATTCCTAAAGAGCATTGGCGCGCTGACCCCTATGACAATCAGGTAGGTGAAATGGAAACAGACACAAAAGGTTTTTCATTCAATGAATATGACAGATATAAATCTACAATTGAATGTATAAAATTATAAGGAGGCAATTATATGGATTTTTATAAACTTATCGAAAACAAAAAGGATGAGCTTGTCAAAAACCTTCAAGGTGCCATAAAAATCAGAAGCCTTTATGAAGATGATGATTCCGGTTACCCTTATGGTAAAAATGTTAAAGACTGCCTCGATTATATGTTAAAGCTTTCCGAAAGCCTTGGCTTCAAGACTTACAATATGGACAATCACTTGGGCTGGTGTGAATACGGTGAAGGCGAAGAAATGGTAGCTGTTTTAGGTCACCTGGACGTTGTACCTGAAGGGGACGGCTGGAGTGTACCGCCTTACGAGGGTTTAGTTCAGGACGGCAGAATTTACGGCAGAGGAACTATGGACGATAAAGGCCCCACAATGGCAGCTTTATACGGACTTTTAGCCATCAAAGAATCCAAGCTCCCAATAAACAAAAGAATCCGCCTTATATTCGGCTGTAATGAAGAAACAGGCAGCCTTGATATGAAGTACTATGCACAAAAAGGCGGTGAAATGCCCGTTATGGGCTTTACTCCCGATGGTGAATACCCTGTCATAAACGGTGAAAAGGGTCTTATAAACGAGCAGTACACACTTAATTATAAAAGTGAAGGTGCACTTACAATTAAGGAAATAAAGGGCGGCACAGCTCATAACATTGTTCCCGGCTTTGCTTATGCCGAGCTTTTATGTGCCTGTGAAAAATGCGCTGAGAAAATTTTAGCTTTGAAGGAAGAAAATATCACCGCTACAAAAACAGCTGACGGTGTGAAAGTGGAAGCCACGGGCATAAGCGCTCACGGCGGTACACCTAACGAAGGCTTAAACGCCATAGGCATTCTTGTTAAATTTTTAAACAAACTCCCCTTTGAAGGTAAGGTAAAGGATGCAATTGCTTTACTTGCTGAGAAAATCGGCACAGAATACGACGGCAGGAGCCTTGGAATTTACATGGAGGACGAGGTTTCAGGCTACCTTACAATGAACCTTGGCGTTTTGGAGGGAGATAGCAAGACCTTAAGTGTTAAGCTTAATTACCGTTACCCCGTTACTAAGAATTTCGATATGTGCGGTCCCCTTGTTAAAAAAGCATTTGAGGATACAGGCTTTAATCTCACAGTTTCCACCCACAAAGAAAAAATTTATATGGAACCTGAAAGTGAGCTTGTTAAAAAGCTTATATCGGTGTATACTGATTATACAGGTGAAAAAGCCGTACCCAAGAGCATTGGCGGCGGCACATACGCAAAAATGATGAAGAACGTTCTTGCTTTCGGACCTATATTCCCAGGCGATGAAGTACGTGAGCATAAACCCGACGAGTTTATGGAAATTTCCAGACTTCTTGATAATGCAGCAATTTTCGCAAACGCAATGTACGAATTGGCTAAAAATTAAACATAAAAAGAAAGGATATTAAAAATGAAAATCACAAAAGTCAGACTTGGCACAATATCAGTTCCTTTAAGAGTTCCTTTTAAAACGGCTCTTCGCTCCGTTAACAGCGTTGAGGATATCATTGTTGAAATACATACCGATACAGGTCACATCGGCTACGGCGAAGCTCCTCCTACAGGCGCTATAACAGGCGACACCACAGGTGCTATTTTAGGTGCACTTAATGACCACATTATCAAAACTATTGTCGGCAAGGATGTTGACGACTTTGAAAACCTCCTTCAGACTCTTAATAAGTGCATAGTTCACAACTCAAGCGCTAAAGCTGCTGTTGATATGGCTCTTTATGACCTTTACGGCCAGCTTTACAACATACCTGTTTATAAGATGCTTGGCGGCGGCAAAAATAAGATTATCACCGATATTACAATCTCCGTAAACGATCCCGACGAAATGGCAAGGGATACAAAGGTTGCCATTGACCGTGGTTATGATACAATCAAGGTTAAAGTCGGTGTTAACCCCGACCTTGATATTGCAAGACTTACAGCCGTAAGAGCTGCAGCAGGCCCCAACACTCTTATAAGAATCGATGCCAACCAGGCTTGGACACCTAAGCAGGCTGTTAAGCTTCTTAACAAAATGCAGGATAAGGGTCTTGATATTGAATTTGTTGAGCAGCCCGTTAAAGGCAGAGACTTCGAGGGTTTAAAATACGTTACAGAACGCAGTTATGTACCCGTTATGGCTGATGAAAGTGTGTTCTCGGTTGAGGATGCTTTCAAAATTATGCAGATGGGTGCAGCCGACCTTATCAACATAAAGCTTATGAAGTGCGGCGGTATTTACAACGCACTTAAAATTGCTTCTGCTGCCGAGGTTTACGGTGTTGAGTGTATGCTTGGCTGTATGCTTGAAGCTAAGGTCAGCGTTAACGCAGCCGTTCACCTTGCCTGCGCAAAGAACATCATCACAAAAATCGACCTTGACGGTCCCGTTCTCTGCAGTGAAGACCCTGTACTTGGCGGTGCAGTATTTAACGAGAAGGAAATCACGCTCCCCAATGCTCCCGGCCTTGGCATCAAAGGTATTGAAGGCATAAGATATTTTGACTGATTCCGTATAAAAAATTGAGAGTAAGGTTCGCCTTACTCTCTTTTTTATTAGCCTTTTATAAGGTTTTTGATTTTATCTGTAATTACACACAGCACCACAGTTACCACCATTGAAGGAACGGTACTGCCTATAATTATATCCACGTTCATAAGAATTCTGTAGAGCACAAAGCCTATAATCCAGATAAGTGCATTAGTTATGTTAAGCTTCTGACGGCTTGCATCCTTTTTAAGTATGAAGAAGTCCGCTATCTGTATAGCTATCATAGGTGCAAATACCGAACCTATGAAATAGAGGAACTCCGTAATATCATAAAGGGGCAAAGTAACAGCTGCGATGATTCCTATCAGTGCAGTAATAACTGCAATGTATTTTCCTTTAATTTTACTGAATATAGATTCAAAGGAAACACCTGCCGAATAAGCATCAAGAAAGGTAGTGGTTACTGTGGAGAATATAATAATTACAAGACCGCTGATACCAATACCGGACTTAAGTATTATGGACGCAATATCGTTACTTTCAGTAAATATAGCCGCTGCCATACCTATAACATACATCCATACACTAACAGCCGAATAAACGCCTGCACTTACAAATGATGCCTTTACAGGCTTTTCTGCTTCTCTTGTGTAATCGCTTATAAGCGGGAGCCATGAAATTGGCATAGCTATGCTTAACTCCAAAGCAGCACCGAAACTTAAGCTTTCGCTTACTTCGCTTTTTACGTCACCACCGCCAAATACTACGAAGCTGAGAATTACTGTAAGCACAAAAAGTGCCGCCATAGCAACGGTATTCACCACGCTGAGATTTTTAATACCTATAAGTATCCACAGAATGATAAGTCCGCCAATTATCACACACCAAACGGCATTACCCATATCAAAAATACCGTTGGCGGCTATAGCTCCGTCAAATATCATAATAGCTGTCCAGCCTACAAGCTGAATAACGTTTAAAAGTGCAAAGAATATACTTCCTATACTGCCAAAGCTTGTTTTTGTGGTTTCCATTGAGCTCTTTCTTAATTTACCGCCTATAATTCCCGATAAGGAAAGAAGAACAAAACCGATAATATGACCTAAGATTATGGCGGTAAATCCTTTGGCAAAACCCAAGGGTGCAAAGCTCATACCGGTTACTATTTCGGCAATAGATACAGCTGCACCAAACCAGATAAGTCCGTTTTCAAAAAGTGAAGTTCTTTTCTCCTGCATATTATTCTGCCTCCTTGCTGAATTTTCCCTGAAGGTCAAAATTATGCATCATGGGACCCGAGCCTTTGCCTAAATCTAACCGGGCATTTAAGGCGCAGGAAATATATTCCTTTGCTTTTTCTATACTTTCCTTCAAATCAAATCCCTTGGCAAGGTTGCTTGCAATTGCGGAGGAAAGGGTACAGCCTGTTCCGTGGGTGTTATTATTGGCTATTCTTTTACCTTTAAACCAGGTAAAATTGCCGCCCTCGTACAGAAGGTCGTTGGCATCGTTTATACTGTGCCCACCCTTTATAAGTACAGCGCAGCCGTAAGTATCGCCAATATACTTTGCGGCTTGTTTCATTCCTGCTTCATCCTCAATTACAATGTCAGAAAGAACTTCAGCTTCAGGAATATTGGGTGTAACAAGGCTTGCAATAGGCAAAAGCTTTTCTGTAAGCGTATTCACTGCATCCGTTTTCAGTAGGTTTGAACCGCTGGTTGCAACCATAACGGGGTCAAGGACAATGTTCTTTGCATTATAAAACTCAAGTCTCCCCGCAATAATTTCGATAAGCTCCTTTGAGCTTACCATACCTATCTTCACAGCATCAGGGTAAATATCCGTAAATACGGCATCCAACTGAGCTTTTAAAAATTCGGGACTTGCGTCCAAAATCCCGTACACACCGGTTGTGTTTTGCGCTGTAAGAGCTGTTATAGCACTCATAGCGTAAACTCCATTCATAGTCATCGTTTTGATGTCTGCCTGAATTCCGGCGCCTCCTGAGCAGTCACTGCCTGCAATGGTTAATGTTGTTTTCATCCTGCTTTACTCCTTTTTGTTTTTTGCAGATTTAAACATTATTTTATATAGCGGCAAAAAGTGGTGCCCCCGATCCGCCGCTTTTAAGCCTTATTTAATAAGACTTTCTGCCTTTTCTTTAAGCTCTCCAGCTGCTTTTTCGGGATTTTCTGCCTTCATAATAGCGGAAACTACACAAATACCCGAAATACCTGAGCCCTTTAATGTATCCGTGTTGTTAATATTCAGTCCTCCTATAGCGTTTACAGGAATTGAAACCGCTTTGCAGATATCCTTTAAAGTATCCACGGAAGTAAGTATTGTTTTCACTTTTGTTGTGGTGGGATAAATTGCGCCTACACCAAGGTAATCGGCGCCGTTTTCCATAGCCTCCAAAGCCTGAGAGACGGTTTTAGCTGTTGCTCCGATAATTATCTCAGCTCCAAGAATTTTCCTTGCAATATCTATAGGCATATCGCTTTGTCCTAAATGAACACACTCCGCTTTTATAGCCATTGCAACGTCCACCCTGTCGTCAATAATTAAGGGCACATTATACTTTTTTGTAATTTCGTGAAGCTTTTCTGCAAGGTTTATATATTCCCTTGTAGTTTTGTCCTTTTCGCGAAGCTGTATAAGGGTAGCGCCGCCTTTTAAAGCCATTTCCGCTCTCTGTAAAAATTCCTCCTCGCTAAATCCCGTGCTGTCTGTTATAAAATAAAGTGTTGGGTCAAAGTTATTCATATATCATTTCCACCTTTAATTTTTCTTTGATATCTTCGTCATTAATTAAAGAAAGTGAGTCCATTAAATCTACGTAAAAACTACCGTTTCCTTTTTCTTCACAGGCTATTTCACCGCAAATTCCCAATACTGCCGCTGCTGAAAAAGCTGCTTCAAAAGCACTGCCTGCTGATAAAAACACAGAGGCAATTACTCCCAGCATACAACCCGTGCCCGTTATTTTGCCAAGCCGTGCGGTGCCGTTATTTACGTGCAAAATCCTTTTTCCGTCCGTAATAATATCGGTTTTTCCGCTTGCAAGAATAACCGTATTTAATTTTCTTGCAAGCTTACAGGAAACTTCACCAATATTTTCCTTTGTAAGCAAGCTTTCGGCATCCACCCCCGAGGATGTATAATTTTCCGAAGCCAATGCCATAATTTCCGAGTAATTTCCTTTAATTACAGCAGGGCGTGAAATACTCATTAATTCCTTAAAATAGCTTCGCCTTAATTGTGAACAAGCTACTCCAACGGCATCAATAATAAAAGGGATTCTTTGACAGCTTGCTTCAACGGCAGAAATTTTCATTGCTTCCATTCTTACGTCGGTAATATTTCCGAGATTTAATAAAAGTGCTTTTGCTGATTTAGTTATCTCCATCACTTCCTTTGGGTGCTCAGCCATTATCGGCCTTGCACCCAGAGAAAGCACAGCGTTTGCGCACTGGTTTATGGATATGGGATTTGTAATAGAATGGATAAGCGGGGCTTCTTCTTTTACTTTTTCTCTGATTTTATTAATAATATCAGCTGTCATTTTCTATATTTCCTTTGAATTTTTTCACCGCAAAATAAATAACACCGGCAATTACAAAACCTGCAAGAGCAGAATAAGCAATATAATCCCAAACTACGTTTGACATATCAAAAATACCTGTCAAAATCTTTATAACCATAAAAGCCACTACTCCAAAAGCAGCTATAACTGCAGAAGTTGAGATAAGTCCGCTTTTATCTTCAAAGCTCTGGTCGCTTAACTTTTTCTGCATTTCGGTAAGCATACCGCCTGAAGCTAACTTTCTTAAAAATAAAAAGGCTATACTTCCACCGATAAGTGTTCCTGCAATAAAGGACGGTACGTAGAAAAACAGGGATAACCCCTCCTTGCCCCAAAGGAAGGTCATAACTGGGTAGGAAATAATGGCGCCTATTATACCTGTTCCGATTATTTCACCTATAACCGCAAAAAGAATCTTACCTTTTGAAAGCCTGTAAAATACGCCTGAAAGGAACGCACCGAATATGGCTCCGGTTAATGCTATTGGGGGTATTCCCATAATAAGCATTCTTATTATGCCTATTAAAGTTGCGCAGAGAAGTGAATACCAGGGTCCCATAAGTACCGAGCACACAATGTTAATAAGGTGCGCCATTGGGCACATACCTTCAAACCTCAGTATGGGCGATATTACTACACCTAAGGCTATTAAAAGTGAAAGTACTGTTAATTTAAGTATTGCTTTTGAGTTTTTCATTTTGTTTTCCTCTTTCGTAAATAAATTTAAAATTTAAGTACGAAGTCACATAAACTTTGGCTTCGCTCGGTCGAGAATTATTTTTCTCCTCTCACCCCGAAACACGGGTTCCCATCGCTCAATACAAAGCACAAGGCGCTCCCCTTCTGCCTGCCCGAAGTTATTTACGGGAAAATGATTTTAGGAATTTCCACCACCTTTTTGAAGTTATAATAAAGAAAAAACGGAAGCTACCTGACTTGGTAACTTCCGTTAATACACTACTATTTATGGCAGGCATCCCTACGTTGGCATTATCCAAATCAGGTTATCGGTCGAAGGTCACACCTTCCTCTCAGCCTGTTTACAAGCTCCCGTCTATCAATTGTATTTATATGATACACCTAAAAATCCAATTTGACAAGTATTTTATTTAATTGATATTTATTTTATTTATGCTATAATACCTGTTGGTCATCGGAGGATGTTACTTTTCTTAAACGTAGCGCCGGATAAGATGTCGTACGAATTTTTTATCGGAGGAATTGCCACATAAGGCAAAGCCGGATAAGATAACTGATTGGTACGGTTTCTTATTCGGTGTTTTTTAATTATAAAAATCTGATATAAGGAGAAGTATTATGGACATATTAAAGGGAAACGTAAAAAGTATTTATTTAGAATATCTGGCTTCTGCATTCGGAAGCACCCTTATCTCCTCGATTTACGGTGCAGGTCTTGCAACTTCTCTCAGTGCAGTGCTTTCTCTTTTGTTAAGCCTGACTCATTTTTTGAAAAAGAAATGCACACTGCGCCTTGTTAAACCGAAAAAGGCTATAAAGCTTCTTAAGGATATTGCTGTTGTCGGCTTTCCTACCTGTATAACCGACATTGCCATGGGAATTATGACGGTGCTTTTCAACCGTCAGATAATGCAGCACCTTGGTACGGACGCACTTTCCGTTTATGCGGTTATAATAAACATAAGCACCTTCGTACAGTGTCGGTCAGGCTTCACAGCCTATATTCTCCATTAACTTCGGTGCAGGCAAATACCACAGAATAAAGGAATGCTTTAAATATTCTGTTATAACAGCCTTCGCTTTCGGAATTATATGGACGGCTGTAAGCCTTTTGTCTCCCGAATTTTTCGTTTATTTGTTTATGACGCCCACAGAATCCATACTTAGAATTGCGCCTATGATTATAAGGATATATAGCCTTTCTTTCGTCCTTTTGCCCTTCAACGTTTTCTCAACTTACTATTTCCAGTCCATAATGCAGCCAAAAGTCTCCTTCGTTATTTCCATTCTGAGGGGCGCTGTTGTCAGCGGCGGATTAATAATGCTTTTACCTTTAATATTCACAGCAGATGCTTTGTGGTACTCTATGCTTATAACGGAAATTCTGATATCGCTGTTGGTTATGATTTTTATCAAAAAAGCTGAAAAAATCTAAGTATTTTTTGCAACTTATTACCTTTTTACTGTTGATAAATGAAAGAAAAAGGTTTATTATTAATATATGAATAATTATTCGGAGGCTTTTATGGATTTTCTATACGTTCTTGAAGGAATAAGAAATCCGGTACTTGATACCTTCTTTTCTCTTATCACTCATTTGGGTAGCGAGACGTTATTCCTTGCTATTGCCATAGTGATTTTTTGGTGTATAAACAAATACACCGGTTACTACCTTATGACGGTAGGATTTTTCGGAACCCTCGTTAACCAGTTCCTTAAAATTGTCTGCCAGATCCCCAGACCCTGGGTCAAGGACCCAAATTTCACAATTGTTGAAGCCGCCAGAGAGGACGCCACAGGCTACTCCTTCCCCAGCGGTCACACTCAAAGTGTAGTATCCTCCCTTGGCTGTCCTGCACGAAGCAGTAAAAAGCTGTGGGTAAGAATTGCCTTAATTGTATTAATTATTTTAACAGCTTTATCCCGTATGTACTTAGGTGTTCACACGCCTTTGGACGTTTGTTTCTCGCTTATTTTTGGCACCTTACTTATTTTTGCTTTCTACCCTGTATTTAAAAAGGGTGAGCAGAACCCCAAGCTTATCTATATCTCAATGGGCGCCCTTACGGTTTTATCACTTGCTTATGCCTTATTTGTGGAATTTTACCCCTGGGCAGCGGATATTGACAAGGATAATTTAGCCTCTGCACTCAAAAACGGCTACCTGCTTTTCGGCTGTGGCTGTGGTATGACACTTTCCTTCTACCTTGAAAGAAAGTATATCAACTTCGAAACCAAAGCACCTTTAAAAACTCAGCTTTTAAAGGTTATTACAGGTCTTATTGCTGTTCTTGCTATTAAAGCTGCTTTAAAACCCATCATAAATCCTATTTTCGGCGGACATCAGTTTGCTGATGCAGTAAGATATTTCCTTGTAGTTATGTTTGCTGCTTGCGTATGGCCTCTCACTTTCAAGTGGTTTGCAGACGGCTGCAAAATGGCAAAATGGGTTAAGAAGACTATCATCATAGTGCTTTGCGTTATTCTTTTCCTTGCCGCTTTGGCAGGCTACCTTTTCTGGGATGCTACAAGGGATACTCCCGACGCTCCTGTTTCCACCGATAATGTATCTAACTCACTTATCACTCCCTTAGGCACAACGATGCTTTCAGGTCACAGAGCAGGCGGCGGTATTGCCCCCGAAAACACCATGATGGCTCTCAAAAACTGTACTGAAAATGACATTTACGAGCTTGACATTTTTGAGTTTGATATTCACCTGACAAAGGATGATATCCCTGTACTTATTCACGACAGCACTTTGGACAGAACAAGTGATGCTGTTGAGTTTTTCGGTGAGGAAGATGTAAAAGTTGGAGATAAAACCTTAGAAGAGCTTAAAAACCTCAATATGGGTGCAAAGTTCAAAAACAAGTACAAGCAATACCCCTTTGCCTCCTTAAAAGGTGAGGATGTCCCCGAAGACCTTCGCATTATAACACTTAAGGAAGCTCTTACTTACCTTGAGTCACAAGGTGATTTCCACTACATAATTGAAATTAAGAACTCAGGTGAAAAGGGTATAAAAGCTACCGATATCCTTCACGATACACTTGCTGAATTCGACTGTCTTGACAGAACTATCGTAGGTACTTTCAATAACGAAGTAACAGAATATATGGATAAAACCTACCCCGATATGCTCCGAAGCGCAGGCGTAAATGAATGTATTGAGTTCTTTATATGCTCTATGTTCAATCTCCCTGTTTCTGATGACCACTTTAATTATGTTGCGCTTCAAATTCCTACTACTGACTATACTATAAACCTTGGTACTTCAAGAGTTGTAAATTACGCGCATAAGCATAATATTGCCGTTCAGTACTGGACTATTAACGACCCCGCCGAAATGGCAAGGCTCCAGAAAATCGGTGCAGACGCTATTATGACGGACGTGCCCGACAAGGCAGTAGGCATTTTAAAACAGCCTTAAATTAAATATTATAGTTTAAAATTTTCACCGCAGAATGCCCTATTTTGCGGTGATTTTTTATTTTTCTTTGCTGCTTAAAAAATTTACAATTCGGATGCTATTTGTATTTTACAAAATTATTGTGCTGTTTTTGGCTCTATTGCTGTTATTTTATTGTGAAATATTTTCACATTTTATAATCAGGAAATTTTTGCACATACTAAATCAAGTACGCTTAGTTGCAATAAGAGCTATTTTATGGTAAACTTATTTTATAAGTTTACTACACTAAACAGAAGGAATTTGAAATGAACCCTGAATTTAAAAATAAAGCCTTAGCTATAATCCTTTCTCTGGTGCTTACTTTTTCGGGTATACTCTCCCTGCCCGGACTTGCCGATGACATCGACATAGAGGATATTATAAATAATGACAGCACCATAAACGAAATGGAGAATAAATTAAGTCGATTGGAACAGCAGGAGCGAGAGCTTAAGGAAAAGCTTAAAGAAATTGAAAGTGAAAAAGAAAGCTCCATAGAATACCAGAAACTCCTTGAAAAGCAGATAAAGGTTACTGAAGAGCAGATTATGACCTCTATAGAAAATATACGAGAGCTTGACACCAGCATAACTTCACTTAATAAAGAGCTTAAAGCTGCTGAGGAGAATATAAGGGATACCTTCGAGCTTTTGAAAACGAGAATAAAAGCCATATACAAAATGGGTAACGTTGGCACTTTGCAGATTCTTTTTGAAGCCGAAAGCCTTAACGACTATATGCGCCGTTCACAGCTTATGCAGACTATGACAGAGCGCGATAAGTCTTTAATGGAAGACATTAACCAATATATGGATGAAACAAGAGAAAAACGTCTGCTTCTTGAAAAGCAAAAGAATGACGTAGCTGCTCTTAAAATCAAATTAGAAGTAAAAGGTGAGGAGCTAAAAGAACTTGAAAAAGAGAATCAGGCGTTAATCGAGCTGCTTACCGAAAAAGAGCTATTGACACAAAGCGAGTTGGACGAAATTTATGCTGACAGCGAGGCTCTTTCAAGCATGATGGAGGATTACATCCGCCAGATGATTATAGCGGAGGCAAATAAGCCGAAGCCTACACCAACACCGACGCCAACGCCCTCCACAGCACCAACTCCTACGCCAACCCCTGAGCCTTCGGAAGCTCCTTCGCAGTCACCTTCTCCTTCAGAAACACCCTCGGAATCACCTGAGACCACACCTTCACCTACTGTTACACCCACCCCTGAACCTTCCGCACCCGGTATAAACCTTCTTTGGCCTTGTCCCGGTTACTCCTATATATCTGCCGAATGGATGGGTTACCCGGGTCATAAAGGTCTTGATATGGCAGCAAGCTTCGGCACACCTATTTACGCCGCCTACTCCGGCACCGTTATGATGGCAAACAAAACCGATGAATGGGGTTACAGTTGGGGATACTACGTGTCAATTTATCACAACTCATCTTATTCAACACTTTACGCCCACTGCAGCAGCGTGGTTGTAGACACAGGCGACTGGGTTGAGCAAGGTCAGCTTATAGGCTATGTTGGCTCCACGGGAAACTCTACCGGCAACCACCTTCACTTTGAAGTTTACGAAAACGGCTCCAGAGTAGACCCGATGAAATTCTTTTAAACAACAAACGGGGATAAATTATCTCCGTTTTCTTTTTTGTGTTGAAAATAAAGGAAATAAAGCTTATAATAAACTTAAGTTCTACGGAAACAAATGAAAAGGTAGGTTACTATTATGAAATACGATTTCACTACACTTCAAAAAAGAATCGGTATTGGCTCACACAAGTGGGATGCTATGAAAAGGCTTAACCCCAATGTTTCTGATGATGCAGTGCCCTTTACAACTGCCGATATGGAATTTGTGAACGCCCCTGAAATCAGAAAAGCCGTAGCTGATTATGCTATGAATAACATATTGGGTTATACCGCTGCCACAGATGCATATTATGACAGTCTTAAAAAGTGGATGAAAAAGCACCACGACCTGGAATTTGAAAAGGAAAACGTTATCATCTATCCCGGTGTTGTTCCTGCTTTATACAAAATTGTAGAAACCTTCACAAATGACGGTGACGGCGTTATCATTATGCCTCCCGTTTACGGACCCTTCTTTGGCGCTATAAGAGCAAACGGACGTAACCTTGCCAAGTGCCCCCTTATCAACACAGATGAATATTACACAGTGGACTTTGAGCTTTTTGAAAAGCTCTGTAAAGACGAAAAGAACAAGGTTTTCATTCTCTGTAATCCTCACAACCCTGTAGGCAGAGTCTGGCGCACGGATGAGCTTGAAAAAATGGCAAAAATTTGCATGGAAAATAACGTCCTTATAGTAAGTGACGAAATCCACTTCGATATCATTATGCCCGGCTACACCCTTACCTCTATGGGTACTTTTGATTTCTGCCGTGATAATCTTATCGTTTGCACAGCTCCCAGTAAAACCTTTAACCTTGCATCAATGCAGACTTCCAACATAATCGTATGGAACAAGGATATATGTGCTGCCCTTAATAAGAACAAGTCCCTTAACTGCATTGAAAGCATGAATGTTTTAGGTTTCATTTCCTGCCAGGCAGCTTATGACTATTGCGAGGACTGGATGTATGAAATGATTGAAACAGTTGACAGCAATATCAAATATTTCAGAAACTTCATAAAGGAAAATTTACCTATGCTCAGTATGCCTGTTACTGAAGGTACATACTTAGGTTGGGTAAACTTCAACAAATTAGGTATGACTAAGAACGATTTACAGCAGTTCTTAGTAAATCACGAAATATTCTTCGTAAGCGGTAAGGACTTCGGTGAGGAGAGCGAAGGCTATATGCGTGTAAACTTTGCCTGCCCCCACCAGTGCGTTGTTGACCTTTGCGATAAACTCCTGAGCGCCATTAAGGAGCTTAACTGATGTCATTTAATTTTACTTTCAGCACGGAAAAATCAGCGAAAGAAAAGGAGCTTGTTTCCGCCATTGAAGCTATTAGCCTTGGTGAAAACGACCTTATAGCCAATTTATCCAACGCCTCCGCCGTAATAAAGCTTGCATACGAAGGCACTAACTGGGTGGGCTTCTACCTTTTTAAAGAAAATATGTTGGTTTTAGGTCCTTTCCAGGGTAAGCCTGCCTGCATAAGAATTCCTCTCAACAAAGGTGTTTGCGGTGCGGCGGCTTCAAAAAAGGAAACCGTACTTGTACCTGACGTCCATAAATTCCCGGGTCACATAGCCTGCGACAGCGCCTCAAGAAGTGAAATTGTCATTCCCATATTAAAGGACGGCAAGCTTTTCGGTGTGCTTGATATGGATAGCCCTGAGCTTGAATACTTCAAAGAAAGCGACAGAGAAATACTGGAAAGTACCGTAAAAGCAATAGAAAAATTCATTTAAATCTAAACCCAAGTGTTTTACATCGCTTGGGTTTATTTTTCTCCCTTTGTCAATTTTATTTTTCCTGCATAAAATATTGTAAGATTTTTAATGGAGGGAAAATTTTATGCAGTATATTTTGCTGGGATGTGTTATAATTTTATCGGTACTTGGTGCATTGGAAGTAATAAGGATACTTTCCTACAGTATGACAAGTGTGCCTGAAAACAGTTTCACATTACTTGTTCAGATAAAAAGCACCGAGGAATGCGAATACATAATTGAGTCCCTTATTGAGCGAATCCGCTGGAGCAGTATAGATTTTAAGGCTCTGGTGCTTTATAATAAGGAAAATGAGGAAATAAGGGAGATTGCCGAAAAATTAATTTCAAAATATAGTAATATTACTCTTTTATCTTACGAGGATTTGAATTATAATCATATTATAAACTTATAAAGGATTTTAGTAATGCCCGAAAAAATTCTCCTGGAGCTTACAGGAAGTGTTGAACACATAATTTACCATAACGAAAAAAATCAATATACAGTACTTGAAATGCTTGGGGCTGATGAACTTATTACCGTAGTAGGCACCTTTCCCTATATTTCAGAGGGTGAGGAGCTTAAAATTTACGGTAACTGGACCTCTCACCCTTCCTTTGGTGTGCAGTTTAAAGCTGAAGCTTTTGAAAAGGTTGCTCCAAAAAGCACAGCAGCTGTGCTTAAGTATCTTTCGGGCGGCGCAGTTAAGGGCATAGGCCCTGTAATGGCGCAAAGAATTGTTGAAACCTTTGGTGAAGAAACTCTGGACGTTATTGAAAACGACCCCTTAAGGCTTGCTCAGGTAAGGGGAATATCCCCTTCCAAAGCAAGAGATATTCAGGAAGAGTACCGAAAAGTCTACGGTATCCGTGAGCTTATGATGTTTCTTTCGGATTTTGGCATACGTCCCGATGAAGCTGTAAGAATATGGAAGGTTTTCGGACCTGCTTCAATGGAGCTTATTAAAGATAATCCATACATAATTTGCGGCGAAAGCATTATGGCAGATTTTTCCACTGCGGACAGTATTGCTAACTCCTTTGAGAGAACTGCTGACGACCCTTACAGAGTGACCGCAGGACTTGTTTACGTATTAAGGCACAACAGCAATAACGGCCACACCGCACTCCCTTCCGACAAGCTTGCGGAAGTAACTGCCAAAATGCTTGGTGTAAGCACAGAGATAGTTTCCGACGCTATAATAATGGCAGAAGCGAAAATGGAGCTCTTAAGCCGTGAAATAAACGGAAAGCAGTTTATTTTCCTTCCCTCGATGTATGAATGTGAAAGGTTTATTGCCGAGCGCCTTTCCATGGTTATTAAGTATCCCCCAAGACCTATTGTAGGCATTGATAAAGAGATAGATGCGTTAGAGCAAAAGGAAGGCTTGAAATACGCTGAAAAGCAGCGTGAAGCTATAAAAGCCGCTCTTGAAAAAGGCTTACTTATCTTAACGGGCGGTCCCGGCACAGGTAAAACCACCACCTTAAAGGCAATTATAAGATTTTTAAAAGAAAACGGCGAAACAGTTTTCCTTGCAGCGCCTACGGGCAGAGCCGCGAAAAGAATGAGCGAGCTTACAAACGAGGAAGCTAAAACTGTTCACCGTATGCTTCAGGTTGACTGGGATGAAAGCGACAACCCCATATTCACACGAAACGACGGTAACCCCCTTGAATGTGATGCCGTTATAGTGGACGAGCTTTCAATGATAGACAGCGTGGTTTTCGAGGGAATTTTACACGCCCTGCCCTTAGGCTGCAGACTTATTTTAGTAGGCGACAGCGACCAGCTGCCAAGCGTAGGTCCCGGAAATATTTTAGGCGATATGATTGCCTCAGGCTTTTTCCCAACAGTACACCTGAACGAAATTTTCCGCCAGGCAACAAGCAGCCTTATAGTTACAAACGCCCACAGAATAGTTAAAGGCGAAATGCCCGACCTTACGAAAAGGGACAAGGATTTCTTCTTTTTACCCTATGACCACACGGAACTTTTAAGCCACGAAATAGTAAATTTATGTAAAAACCGCCTGCCCAAAACCTACGGCTACTCACCCCTTTCTGATATTCAGGCGCTGTGCCCCGGCAGAAAAGGTGAGCTTGGCACCATAAACCTGAATCACCTTTTAAGGGAGGCCATAAACCCACCTTCACCCGATAAACGCCAATCGGAAATTTTCGGTGTGCTTTTCAGGGAAGGTGACAAGGTAATGCAGATTAAAAACGACTACAAATTACCTTGGGAAAAGGATGACGGAACTCAGGGTGAAGGCGTTTTCAACGGTGATATGGGAATAATAAGCGAAATCGATAAAATTTCAGGTACGGTACGAGTTCTGATGGATGACCGCGAAGTGCTTTACGATTTTGAAAAAGCAGGAAATGAGCTTGAACACGCCTACGCCATAACCGTTCACAAAAGTCAGGGTAATGAATTCAGCGCTGTTGTAATGCCCGTACTCAGGTGCACTCAGCTTTTATGCTACCGAAACCTTCTTTATACCGCCATAACAAGAAGTAAGGATCTGCTTATTCTTGCAGGCAGTAAAAACGAAATAATTAAAATGATTGAAAACGATAAGAAAACCCGCCGCTATACAGGTTTACCTGCATTTTTAAAGGACGAGTTTGAAGGATAACTATGAATTTAGTTGATTTCATTGGTCAATTTCTTTACCCCAACCGCTGTATTTTCTGCGGAGTAAAATGCTCCGATAAAAGCTATAAATGTGAAAACTGCAGCACTCCCGAAACACCCGTAGTCAGGATGATAAACATCCGCCCGGGTGTAAGAGGTGTACACCACCATATTTTAAAGGTTATCTCCCCTGCAGTTTACACCGGTTATTACCGCAAAACCCTGCATTACTTTAAATTCGGCAGAAAATCCTATTTTGCTAAGAAATACGCTATGCTTATTGATGAGATGAACCTTTTCAATAAAGGCTCGGATTTTATCACCTATGTACCTATGACAAAGGAAAAGATTCGTGAACGCGGCTATAACCAAGCGGAGGTATTGGCAAGAAGGATATCTGAAATTTCAGGCGTACCTGTAAGGGACGTAATAATAAAGGAAAAGGATAACAGAATTCAGCACACCCTTAATATGAAGGAAAGAAAAGAAAACGTTAAGGGAATGTTCGCAGTAAATGAACGGCTTAAAGGCTGTCATATAATCCTTGTTGATGATATAATAACAACGGGTGCAACCATGGCTGAATGCGCCAGACTGTTATACAGAAAAGGTGCCGCCAGCGTTTTAGGTATATGCGCGGCGGACGCCCAGACCCGTGAAATTAATAAACGCAAACTTAAATATATAAAAATAGGAGAAAAGAAATAGTATGTTCAATTCTGAAATAGCCATAGATTTCGGTGCAAAAAACATAAAAATAAGCTCCGTTAATAAGGGTGTGCTTATAAATGAGCCTTCCTTTATAGCTGTTGAAAAAAAGAGCCGTGAGGTGCTTGCAACAGGCAGGGAAGCCTACCAGATGCTTGGCAGAACAAGCAACAAGGTTTTAGTGGAGGCGCCCTTTGCAGGCGGCAGAATAAAAAGCTTCTCCGAGGCTGAATTTGTTTTAAACAAATACATCAAAAGAATCAGCACGGAGAAAATGTTCCTGCCTGCAGCAGCTGTAAGCCTTCCCTTCGGCGTAACCGAAACGGAAAGAATTGCCGCCACAAGCGTTATCGAAAACGCAGGAATCCGTAAAATTGCATATATTTACGAGCCTCTTGCAGCTGCCATAGGCGCAGGAATGGACCTTGAATCCGACGAAGCTTTCATGATTGCAGATATAGGTGCATCCAAAACTTACAGCGCAATTATCAGCAAAGGAAAAATAATAGCCTATAATGAAATAAACGTAGGCGGTATTGCAATGGACAACGAAATAATAAAATATATGCGCAAAAAGTATGATACCGAAATAGGATTTTTAAGTGCAGAGGAATTGAAGTTCACTATAGGCAGTATAACTCCCCGTGAAAAGCCCATCTACTGCCACGTTAAGGGAAAGAATCTTAAGGAGGATTTACCCAAGGATATTATAGTAACCTCCGAGGATACAAGGGCAGCTTTAAGCGGTATTGCCGAAAGAATTTCCGCCTCCATTCTCCGCACACTTTCGGATGCTTCCGCCGCAAACGTAGGTGATATTGCAAAGAACGGCATTTTCTTAGCAGGCGGCGCTTCACTTATTTTCGGTCTTGACGGCTTTATAGCTCAGGTAAGCGGAATGGACGTCCACACTATGCTTAACGCAGAGGAAGCTGTTGCCATAGGTGCAGCTAAGGCAATTTCCCTTTGGAACAAAAATAAGAACCTTGATTTATTTGACATTGATTAATCGGAGGTTATTATGAGCAAGGCAAAGTATTCAACCTTTTTCTTCCACGTTATTGACTTAGCCAGGGAGAAAAACATTGAAGTTTACGAGGCTGCAGCCATCGTAAGGGATTTAGGCTACGAAGGTCTTGATTGTTTATATAGCTACACTAAGGAAAATTTTGATTTTGTAAAGGAAATCCTCCATAAATATTCCTTTGCCGTTTCAGCTATCCCCTGCTATTTTGAATTTGAAAAAGGAATAAAAGAGGATTTTATAGACGAGGTTTTGGAAACTTCAGCCGCTCTTAACTGCAAAACTATCCTTGCTATTCCCGGTGAATTTGTTCCCGACGACGTAAACCGTGAAAAATACTTAAGCTTGATGTGCGAGGGCTTGAATTTACTCTGTAAAAAAGCTGAAGCTTACAAAATTACCATCTCTCTGGAGCCTTACGATTTTATTAATTCACCCTGCGCTACCCCCGAAGGCCTTACTTATTTCTTCGAAAAATGCCCCGATTTATATTTTAATATGGACACGGGCAACTTTATGTACGTTGACGTGGATACTTTAGAATCCACAAAGCTTTTCAGGGATAAAATCCGCCACGTTCATTTAAAGGACAGAAGCTTAATAAAAAACTATGAGGACGAGCCTACAAAGCTCAGTGTAAAGGGTAATAAGCTTTATCCCTCTCCCGTTGGCGCCGGTGTAATTCCTATGAAGGAGCTTGTTTCCTTAGCAAAGGAAGAAGGCTATGAAGGCTACTACACAGCCGAAAACTCCTGCCCCATACATATGGAGGAATTTTTGACTAAATCCATCAAATGGATGAAAGAGAATATATAAGAAAAGAGAGTAAGACTTATTGCCTTACTCTCAATTTTTATTCTATGCCCAGGGCTTGTTTTGCAAGCTTATCCGCTAAATCGTTATATTTATCACCAGAGTGACCC
>JAGBID010000231.1 GCA_017935165.1 Clostridia bacterium | reverse complement strand
CCTTGTAATTTTTATGAGTTTACTCATATGAGTACTTTACTCAATTTCAATTACGGGTTCCTTTTTCGTCATCGTTGTTTAATTTTCAAGGTCCTTTTGCCTTAAGCTTTTGCTTAAGTTTCAAGCCACTCTCTCGAGCGCTTGACTATAATATCAAATCTTCAGCCAAATGTCAACACTTTTTTTAAATTTTTTTCGACTTTTTTCTTAAATCCAATATCTTGTGTATTTTCTAATTTAGAAACACTACGTCTTTTAATTTTCCTTAGATTTCCTATCATATTTTTATCCCAAAACATCATAATATTTATAAAAATAAAAAAATATTTTAAAAAACTTTTTTAATTTTTGAGGTAATTATGAAAATTAAAACAAGGGAATATCTCCTTTTTATATGGAAAGTTCTGCTGGTTATCCTTATTAATATAATGATAATTCTTATGGTGTATTCAAGCTTTAGCGGCATAAAAGCCGACGCTGTCACCATTGGCTCACAGGGTAATACAGTTAAAGAAATACAGAAGGCTCTTAAATATAACGGTTACTATAACGGCGAAGTGGACGGAATTTTCGGTGAAAACACAAGAACAGCCGTAAAAAATTTTCAGCGCGACAGCGGTCTTACTGCTGACGGCGTTGTAGGCAGCAGGACAATGCGTGCTTTAGGCATAAGCGGAAGCGTACAGAGCGGTGGCTACGGTAACTATAGTGAGGCTGACTTTAACCTCCTTGCAAGGATAATTTCCGCAGAAGCAAGAGGCGAACCCTATATGGGTCAGGTGGCAGTCGGTGCCGTTATACTCAACAGAGTTGAGCACCCCAGCTTTCCCAATACTTTGGCAGGCGTTATTTACCAGCCGGGAGCATTTTCCTGCCTTTATGACGGACAGGTAAACGCCGCTGTTTCCGATTCTGCATACAGAGCCGCCCGAGAGGCAATTAACGGTTCTGACCCCTCGGGCGGTGCGATATACTATTATAATCCTGCAAAATCCACCAACGGATGGATTTTTTCACGACCTGTGATAACCGTTATTGGCGGTCACAGATTCTGCTCCTGATTATTCTCAGATGCTATATTTTCGCTTTGGAGGGCTTTTTTAGCCTTCCTTTTCTTTTTAATGAATTTTACAATAAAGAAAATACCCACGCCTAAAATGATGTAAGGAACTGCATAAATAATGAAGATGAGTGCATCCTGCATAAATTCCAGGAAGTTTTCCCACATTCCTGAGAAGGCTGAGCCGAGCCTTGAAAGGAAGGAATTCTTAGGTGCTGTGTAGACTGCTACCTCGTTGACGTTTATGTTTACCGTGCAGTAGCTTATGCGGTTTGTAAGAGCTTTCATTCTACCCTTGAAGCTGTCCAGCTGATACTGAATGTCGTAGATATAATTTTCGATGGTCAGCATTTCGTCAAGAGTTTCAGCCTTTTTTAGAAGCTCGTTTAATTTATCAAGCTGAGCTTCCAGATTCTTGATTCTTGCATCCAGGTCGATATACTCGTTAGTAACGTCCTCTTCATTTTCATTTAAATAGGTAACGTTGCCCAGCTCACCTGCGCCGTTTAAAAATTCCTCGTAATTATCTGCAGGCACACGGCAGGTAAGGTTAGCGTACCTTGTACCGTCGGTTTTACTTCCCCTTACCGATGAAGATGAGATATATCCGCCGAATTCGTTAACCTTTGCTTTTACGTTTGCCACGGTTTCGTCAAAGCTCTGTGTCTCCAGAGTAATGGAAGCTGTTATGATTATCTGGCGCTCCACCTGCTCGTAAACTTCGGCATCACCGGAATCCGAGGGCATTTCCACGTAATCGTCCGTAATTTCAGCCTCAGCCTTTTCGTAATCGCCGAAATAATTGTCACGTGCGTAGCCTGAGGACATTGAAGAGGAAGATTCGTAGGAAACTTCATTCTTAGCCATACTGCCGCAGGCTGCAAATGAGGCGACAATAAACACAAAGGATAAAATTGCCGATAAAATTTTGAAGCCCGTGTTTTTTGATTTACTCATAACTTACTTTGCCTTCTTTCATATTAAATTTTCATCAATCCGTTTAAGGTTTTTACCTTTCTATATATAAAACGGAAAACTGAGGAAAAATGTTACAAAAAGCTCTGTAAAATTTAAATTTCACAGAGCCTGTTTGCAGCATTATTTATTTTTTATAAATCTTAAAGGATCCTGCTTTTTAATTTCGATAAAGCTGTTTAAGACCTTATTCTTACCGCCCTTTTTTACGTAAAGATAGGCTATAACGGCAAAAACCAAAGCGCCTATAAAATTAACGAACATATCCTCAATGGAGTCAATAAGACCCATATCCATATATCCTGCAAGACCCGGCTTACATAAAGTGCCGTCCTTTAATATAAACTGCATCTCGGCAATATCCTTGACAGTTCCGGAGACAGTCTCGCCGTTTATGCCCATAGCTGAATACTTAACGGCATCAAACAAAGTATCCTTCTGCATATTGGTTATGCCTGAAAGGTCAATACAATACTCGAAAAGCTCCCACATTGCGCCAACCATCATAGAAACGGAGAAGCAGAATATAGCAACGAATAAAGGCGAAAGCTTCAAAGCAAATTTATCATCCTTATTCATTACATTTACAAGTCCTATTCCTAAAGCTGCCGCCACGAAGCCTGTTACTGTGTGCAGGAAAGTATCCCAATGGGGGGAACACAACGTACCAGTCGTAAACGTCACCTAAAACCATAGCTGCCCATATAAACAGCATTGCAACAGCTTCAAGTGAGAAAGGCAGTTCAATTTTTAATATAATCTGGCAAAGTGTGGGCAGCATAAAAAGCAAAAGGGTAATTATGCTGTAACCAAAACACAGCCAGTTTCTTTCAATTAAGGTCCATACAAGGCAGAAAAGTGTGTGAGCTTTTAACACACCGTGAAGAATACACTTAGCCTTATTATTAAGTATCAATATCTTCAGCTTAGAAAAAATACCGGGTTTGTTTGCTTTTTCCAAGGTTTACTTCACTTCTCCAATCATTTGCCCTCAAAGGCTGTGAAAAGATTATTTACTCTCTCTGTAAAGGCTGTGTAAACGTCGCCTTCAGCGCTGCAGGTATAAATCATTACGAATTTGCCTGCTGCGTTTGCCCTTGCTTCAATTGTTTTGCCTAAAATAACAAGCTTCTGTGCTGTCTTTACGCTTTCAAGGCAGCTTGTTGCTTTCTCACTCATATTATCTAAATCGTATTCATAAAACTCTGCTGTGATAGTAGCATCGCCGTAAGTAAAGCAGAACTGTTTACCCTTTACAGCGCCGATAAAGTCAGCAGACATATCGGTAGCTTCACCTGTGATAACTTCGCAGTCCTTCATATAGGAAACAAGACCGTCGATATCGTTTGCATAGTCAGCAGCGCTGGGGTCAACCTTACCCTCTGTAACAACTAAAGTACCTGTGCTGGATACTGTGGAAACTGTGCCTGTGCCGCAAGCTGTTAAGCTTAATACTAAAACAAAGCAAAGTAAAAGTGCGAGAATCTTCTTTAAGTTTTTCATTTTTTCTTTTATTCCTCTGCCCTCGCAAAGGATCTCCGTTTGGTTCTTTAAGTAAGATATTTTTATATTTACATCTAAGTATCATATCATATTTTTTATTGGATGTAAATGTAAAAAAGAAAATTCATTTTTCTTTCATATTTATACGCTGTATTTCTCAATAAAATCAGCCGTAATTTTCACATTATCGTGGCCGTGAGGGTGGTGGTCACATCCTTTTTTGATATAGAGAGTAAAAGGGATGTTACTGCCCTTGTATGCGTTTTCAAGGATTATTCCGTTTTCTGCGTAAGGCACGACTTTGTCGCTGTCACCTGCAATCAGAATTATGGGGATGCGGGTGTTTTTAAGCTTTTCTATATTATGCATCGGCATATCGTTATATATTAAAAGCTCGGAAATACTTTTCATTTCAAGGTCGCGAAGTATTTCGTTAACACCGTTTCCGCCGTCTAAAGCTTCACCGATGCCGAAACCGCAGGGACAGCTATAGTAATTAAGTACGGGTGCATCAAGATAAAGGCAATTGATATCCTCGGGAAAATAAGAAGCCTGCTTAACAGCCATAAGACCGCCGCAGCTCATACCTACAAGGGCACACTTTTTATTTAAATCAAATTTCTCGGATACAAAATTTATAAAGCGGTGCTTTCTTTCGAGATCCTTTTTTAATCCCCAACGGGAATCGTTAGAAATAAAAGCACAGCAAAAACCTCGGTTTAAAAGCTCAAACTCCGTGTCCATAAAAGCGTCGGCATATTCTGTTTTTACAGTCCATTTGCCGTTTTTCTCGGTATTGGGGAAAATTATACGGGCATTTTTGCCTTCAAAAATGAAATTTATACATTTAAATTCTCCGATTTTGGTTTCAGTAACATTAAAATCCGTCATTTTTTAATTACCTCACGTTAATTGTTACATAAATTTTATCATAAAGTGCTGAGCCCTTCAAGATTTTTATATTTTAAAGAAATAATTTAATTTTTTTTGAAAAAACTATTGACAAATCGGATTTCCCGCGATATAATGGTCAAGCTCACTTAAGTGAAGCACACATATGGCGGCTTAGCTCAGTTGGCTAGAGCATTCGGTTCATACCCGAAGTGTCGATGGTTCAAGTCCATTAGCCGCTACCATATGGCCCGGTGGTCAAGCGGTCAAGACACCGCCCTTTCACGGCGGTATCACGAGTTCGATTCTCGTCCGGGTCACCAACAAAAAAGTCTCCTTTGTCTACTGACAGAGGAGACTTTTTTGAGTGATGCGTTCCTTGCGGAACGTGATGCGCACTTTGTGCGTGATGCCGACCTTTGGTCTGTGATGTACGCCTTCGGCGCGTGTATGGAACGCATCGTATCACCTATCACAGCGCAGCTGCATCACTTATCACTTATTTGCAAACCAACACCTTTTGTGGTATGATATAAAAAATGAGGTGTGTGTTATGTCAGATTCAAAACTTAAAAATCTTTCTATGGAATTCGCCGTTGATATTATTGAATTGGTAAAACATCTTAAATCCGTTAAGGAATCTGTAATTTCCAATCAAATCGGCAGAAGCGGTACAAGTATCGGTGCTAACATTTACGAAGCACAATACGCACAAGGCAAAAAAGATTTTATTTCCAAGCTTGAAATTTCCTTAAAAGAGGCAAGTGAAACAAGCTATTGGCTTGAACTCTTGTACCGAACAAAGTATATTGATGAGCAAACCTTTAAAAACCTTTCAACAAAATGCACTTCCCTAAAAGCGATGTTGGTCGCATCCTGCAAAACCGCCAAGGAGACCGCTAAATGATTAACCTTAGAGAAATAAGCTCGGAGAACTTTTACGAGGTTCTCGGTTTAAGGGTTGCAGAGCACCAAAAGGATTTTGTTTCCACAGTTGCGGAAGCTTTAGCGCAGGCTTGGCTTTACTACGATACTGCCTTTCCCTTTGCAATTTATGCAGATGACGTGCCCGTTGGTTTCGTTATGCTTGGGTACTATAAATCACGATATCAGTACACACTTTGGAAATTCCTCATTGATGAAAGACATCAGAATAAAGGTTACAGCAAGCAAGCGCTTAAATTAAGCATAGACTATTTAATTAATACCTTTAATACAAAAGAAGTATTTACAGGCGTTTACAGAGGAAACGAAATTGCCAAGCGCTTATATATTTCTTTCGGTTTTAAGGAAACAGGAAATTTTGAAGATAATATGGAAGAATTGAAGTATACTTGTAAATAAAATGGAAAAACTATAAATTATTAAGTGTCCTTTGCTTTTTTGGAGCAAGGGATTTTCTTTTTTCTAAAATTAATTCATTGAATTTGACCCTGTGACAGTATATTTAATTGAAACAATCATCATTTTGTGCTATAATTTTTTTCAGGAATATTTTTAAAAGATATATTACAGAATTTTATGACAGTATGGCTTCGAAATACGGTAAGCTTTTTGAAGCCCGGCAAAACACCACCAAAGAGCAGGCTTATTTATTAAGCAGAAAATTTGAAAACGAGGGAGAACAAAATGAAAACCGAAAAATCCTGCGGTGCCGTTGTTTTTACAAAAGAATATAATGACTTCAAGTACGTAATAATCCGCTCAAAGGGCGGAACCTACGGCTTTCCGAAAGGTCACGTTGAAAAGGACGAAACTGAAAAGGAAACCGCCCTCAGAGAAATAATGGAAGAAACAGGATTAAAGGTAGAGTTTTTGGATAAGTTCAAAGCCGAGGATTCATATAAGTTTACAAGAAACGGCGTACTGATTGAAAAAACTGTGGTGTATTTTTTGGCGGAATGCAACAGCCTTACTTTTAAAACCAACGAAGAAGAAATCGAAAGCATCAACTTAATGAGTTTCAGAGAAGCGCTGAAAGCTTTCAAATTTAAAAACACAAGGTCAGTTCTTATTAAAGCCCACAAATTTCTTAATGAAAGACTAATAAAATAATTAAAGGAGACGAAAACGCCTCCTTTTTCTTTTGCAAATTAAGTTTAAGCCTCTAAAACTTCCTCGATTTCAGCCACGTACATTGTGTGGTAGTCCTTAGTGGGGTAGTTTTTGGGGTCTAAGGATTTATCGATAAAGCACTCGCCCTTTAAGTCCTGAGCATAGAGCTTTCTGCAGATAAGCACGTACTTGCTCTCCTCAAAATAGGGCACACCCTCTTCATAAGCTACCTTTAAGCCTGTTTTCGCAATTTTATCCTCATCTCTGCCGGATACTCTGCCAAGGTAAGTGAGCTCTTTTCTGTAAGAATCAGGTAAAACGGAAAGGGAAAAACGCTCGCTTGCGTCTACAAATTCCTTTGTATAACGCTGAGGACGGATAAAAATATATGCAACCTTTTTGTTCCATATAATACCTACACCGCCCCAGGAGGCTGTCATAGTATTTACTTTGCCTTCCTTCTCAGCTGTTATAAGCATCCAGTCCTTGTCAATAAGGGTAAAGGGGTCGCGTTTGATTTCTTCGGGAGTAATTCTGTTCATTTTTATTACCTTTCTTTATATATTATAATTTAATTTCAGTATAGACTATGGTTTTTCTGTTATAAGTATAGGTGATGTAAAGCATATCTTTTTCGCTTATTATGGCAGGGTAGGAAAATTCACCCTTTACGGTTTCAAGGTCGCAAAGCTTTTTAAAGCTATCCCCGTCATCTTCCGATATAAAAATACTCAAGGGTGAGCGGGCGCCCCAATTCTCGTTTACCGGGTTACAAACAAGGTAGATATTACCATTTTCTGCCTTAACCAAATCAAGACCGCTGTTATTATTTTCAAGGCTTGTTTTATAGGCTTTACACCAGCTTTCGCCCTCGTCAAAGGAGTCGCTTCTATAGATATAACCCTTATCACTTCTCATTAAGGCGTGGACGCTGCCGTCGTCACTTTGCCAGAAGGAAGGCTGAATAAGTGACACATCCACTAAAGGAATGGTAATCTTTTTGAAGCTTATGCCATTATCGTCGGTAATATCACAGAATGGAAGCCAATTAAGCTTTTCACTTGAAGCAGGGCACAGCACTCTGCCGCTTTTTAATTTTAAGGGCTTATTTTTCACGGGTCCTCTGCCGCCTGAAGCATCATTCTCTATAAGCTCTTGCGGCTTTGTGAAAGTATATCCGCCGTCAAAGCTGTAGGAAACGTAGGTGACCCAGTCCTTAATTTCAAAACCGACTTTAAAATAAAGGGCAATCTTATTATCATAAGAAAACAGCACGGGATTCCAATGGGGAGTGTTTTCCAAAGCGCAGATAGTTTTTGTCTCCTGCCAAAGACCGTTTTCACGGAGAGAAACTTTAATTTTTACATCATTAGCTTTTTCCTGAGTACCCTCAAACCAGGCAGCAATTACTTTGTCGCCGTATTTTAAAACCGTACTTGCATGGCAGCCGTTTATACCTTCTTTTTCTTTAAATATAAATTCTTTAGTTATGATTTCCATAAGAATCACCTATATATAAAGTATATTTAAATCTTACCATATTTTTGCACATCCTTCAATAAAAAATCCTCTATTTACCTTGTTAAATTCTGCTTCATTCATTGAATTTTGGAATGTTTTGTGATATACTTAAGTTTGGTATTGATAAAAAATTAACGTTTTTTATCTGTTACGGAAATTATTTACCGCATTATACTTAAGGAGGGCCTTTGCGAGGGTAAAGGCATAATGACAGGTATGTTATATGATGCAATCATAATAGGCGGCGGTGTTATCGGTTCTGCAATTGCCAGAGAGCTTGCAAGATTTGAAGGTAACTTCTGCCTTATAGAGAAAAACGAGGACGTTTGCACGGGTACTTCTAAAGCAAACAGCGCCATCGTTCATGCAGGCTTTGATGCAAAGAACGGCACTTTAATGGCTGAAATGAACGTAAAGGGCAACGAAATGATGGGCGAGGTTGCCAAAGAATTGGACATCCCCTTCAAAAGAAACGGCGCTTTCGTTCTTTGCTTTGATAAAAAGGATTTAGGAAGCCTTCAGGAATTATACGAAAGAGGTATAAATAACGGCGTTAAGGATTTACAGATCTTAACAAGGGAGGAAGCTTTAAAGCTTGAACCCAACTTGAGTGACCTTGTTGTAGCTGCTTTATACGCTCCCACTTCAGGTATAATCTGCCCCTTTGCTTTGACTATCGGTTTAGCTGAAAATGCTGCCGACAACGGCGTGGAGTTTAAATTCAACACTCCCGCAAATAAAATTGAGAAAACAGACTTCGGCTACAGAATTTACTCCGACAATGAAGTTCTTGAAACAAAGGCTATCGTCAATGCTGCAGGCGTATATGCTGACGAAATTCACAATATGGTATGCGAGGATAAGCTTAAGATAGTACCCAGAAAGGGCGAATATATCCTTTGCGATAAGAAGGTAGGCAACATCTGCGAAAGAACACTTTTCCAGCTTCCTACCAAGCTTGGTAAGGGTATACTTGTTTCTCCCACAGTACACGGCAACCTTATTTTAGGTCCCACAGCTACCGACATTGAGGACAAAGAGGGTATTGACACAACTAAGGAAGGTCTTGACAGCGTAATCGAAAAGGCTTCACTTTCCGTTAAGTCCGTTCCCGTAAGAAGTGCTATTACTTCCTTTAGCGGTCTTCGTGCTCACATTAATCACGACTTTATCTTAGCTGAGTCAGCTGACAATTTCTTCGATGCTACAGGTATTGAGTCACCCGGTCTTTCAAGTGCTCCTGCCATCGGTATTCATATAGCGGATATGGTAAGCAAGAAGCTTGCTTTAAATAAGAAGGATAACTTTAACCCCATAAGAAAGGGCATTATCCACGCTTCTGAGCTTTCTAATGAAGAAAGAGCAGCTTTAATTGAAAAAGAGCCTGCATACGGTCAGATAATCTGCCGCTGTGAGATGATAAGCGAGGGCGAGATACTCTCCGCTATTCACCGTACTTTAGGTGCTACAACACTTGACGGCATAAAGAGAAGAACAAGAGCAGGTATGGGCAGATGTCAGGCTGGTTTCTGTTCACCCAAGGTAATGGAAATTTTATCCCGTGAGCTTAATTTACCTCTTGATGAAATCAAGAAAAACGGCAGCGAAAGCAAGCTTGCCGTAGGTAAATCCAACAAGGGTATATAATTAAGGGAGGCTATAAAAATGAAACTTCTTGAAAATTACGATATAGCCATTATCGGCGGCGGCCCTGCAGGTCTTGCTGCTGCAATAGGTGCCAACGAAGCAGGCGCCCATAAAGAAAGCATCATCGTTATTGAGCGTGACGATAAGCTTGGCGGTATTTTAAACCAGTGCATCCACAACGGCTTCGGTTTACATACCTTCAAAGAGGAGCTTACAGGCCCTGAGTATGCAGGCAGATTTATTGATAAGCTTCTTGATTTAGAAATCCCCTACGTTTTAAATACAATGGTAGTAGATATTGCAGAAGGCGAAAACGGCACAAAGCTTATCACTACAATAAGCAAGGAAAACGGCTTAAAGGTTATCAAGGCTAAGGCAGTTGTACTTTCCATGGGTTGCCGTGAAAGAAGCCGCGGTGCTTTGAACATCCCCGGTTTCCGCCCTGCAGGTGTATTTTCAGCAGGTACAGCACAGCGCCTTGTTAATATTGAAAGCTATATGCCCGGTAAAGAGGTTGTTATTTTAGGTTCAGGCGACATCGGCCTTATTATGGCAAGAAGACTTACTTTAGAGGGCGCTAAGGTTAAGGTAGTAGCTGAATTACAGCCTTACTCCGGCGGCTTAAAGAGAAATATAGTACAGTGCCTTGACGACTACGGCATTCCCCTGAAGCTTTCCCACACCGTTACAAGAATTGACGGTAAGGAAAGAGTGGAAGGCGTTGAAATTTCTCAGGTTGACGAGAGACTTAAGCCTATTAAGGGCACCGAGGAATATTATAAGTGCGATACCCTCCTTCTCTCCGTTGGTCTTATTCCCGAAAACGAGCTTAGTGACTCCTTAGGCGTTAAGCTTTCACCCATCACATCAGGTCCCGTTGTTAACGAAAGCTTAGAGACAAGCATCGAGGGTGTATTTGCCTGCGGTAACGTTTTACATGTTCACGACCTGGTTGACTTCGTTTCCGAGGAAGCTAAAGAGGCAGGTAAGAACGCTGCTAAGTTTGCAAAAATCGGCAAAACAAGTGAAGAAAATACAATCACACTTACTCCCGAAAACGGCGTAAGATACACAGTGCCCAGTACAATCTGCCCCGAAAATATGAACGACACAGTTACAGTACGTTTCCGTGTTGCTAACGTATTTAAGAATAAGTACGTTGCGGTTTATTTCGACGGCGAGAGAGTTAAGAGAACAAAGAAAATGATTCTTGCTCCCGGTGAAATGGAAAGCGTTGTCCTTAAGAAGGAAGACCTTTTAAATAAGGGTATCAAGAATATTAAGATTTGTCTTGAAGACTAAAGATAGGAGAATATATAATGGAAACTAAGAATCTTATCTGTATACAGTGCCCTATGGGCTGTCCCCTTGAAGTTACTATGGAAAACGGCGAAGTAATTAAGGTAAGCGGCAATACCTGCAAAAGAGGCGAAATTTACGCTAAAAAGGAAGTTACTTCCCCCACAAGAACTGTAACAAGCACAGTTAAAGTAGAAAACGGCGAGCTGCCTTTGGTAGCTGTTAAAACCAAGACCGATATTCCCAAGAGCCTTATTTTCGAATGTATGGCTGAAATTAATAAAGCTAAAGTAACAGCTCCCGTAAAAATCGGCGACGTTATTATCGAAAACGTTTGCGGCACAGGCGTTCCTGTAGTAGCTACAAGCAACGTAAAATAACCTTATCTATCATTCTACAGCGGAGAAGGTGGCTGAGCGAAAGGTAACTGAAGCGAAGTCGGATGAGGAGAAACAGATTTACGTCAATTAATCACAACCAATAAAACTCTCCCTTTCCTATTGGATTGGGAGAGTTTTTTTCATCAATACATTTATTATACCATAAAGTTTTTTACACAAGACTTGTATTTATATAACCTTTAATTTAAAATATAATTAAAGATAATACTTAAATAAAGGAGAAAATAATATGAAAAAGAAAAATTTATTTGCATTTGTTTTTTCCATTTTGTTTATTTCATTTGTAGCTTTAATAATCTATAATCATCATTTAATATCAGAAAACAATAAACAATCCGCATCATATAATTACATATACGAATCCACAAATGCTTTTGATGTTATCGAAAATTCGATAAAAAACAGTACAGGCGCCGTAACAGCAGAGTTTGTTTCTTTTTCTTATGATTCTCAATACTTTATTTATAAATTTAAAGTTAATGATATTTTATACGGAAATATACCGGAAAAAGAATTAGTATTTCGTGTTGAAAAAATTGATTCGAAAACAGCTAAAAATGGTTATAAATCAAACACTTTTATAAAAGGAGAAACTTATATCTTACCATTATTAAGATTTGATGACATTTTCTACGAAACTGCTCAATACTACTTTACTTGTAGCTATGTAATTCCATACAGTACACTAAATCAACAAAGTTCAAATAATAGTTTTTCTAAAAAAATAAACGAACTTTATAATGGGGATATAATATCTTATATAAAAAACACAGCAATAAGCACCGGCTATCAAAAAGAAGAAATTAAAAATATCTTCCGTAACGAAAATTTAGAAACAGTTGTGAAAAATTGTGATGTCATTGTAAAAGTAAAAGTTGTAAACATATTAACACACGGCATTTATAACGATTCAACAACATACACTTGTTCTCTTTTGAATGTTATTAACAATGTTACTGTTAACACCGATAATGAAACAGGGTATTTCTATATTACTACGTTTAAAGATGCTTTAGAGATAAACAAAGAGTATTATATAACCCTCGCTATTGTAGATAATACCTCTACTATTTATTCTCAAGCATCACCTATAGGCATAATACCTGCAGAAGATATCGAAACCATAACAAAAATAAAAAATTGGTTAATTGAATAACGAAACTCTCCCTTTCCAAAAGGATTGGGAGAGTTTTTATTTTTTCACAACCCCTCAGTCCGGAATACTCAGAAGAGTTTTCCGGACAGCTCCCCTT
>JAGBID010000230.1 GCA_017935165.1 Clostridia bacterium | reverse complement strand
TTTTAAAGCGTTTTTTAATTACAAGCATAGGCTTAACTTCCTTACCCGAGGCTTTTTCTTCCCTTTTAATGCGAATAAAATTCATTACGGCTAAAAAAACCAAAGCTGCAATCAGAAGCAAAAGGCAAACCCACAGAATATATCCCCACACAGTTTCGTCGCCTGCGGTGTTTTTTGTTTCTGTGTGATAGCCAAACAGCATATCTGCGTCGCCTTCATCTGCAAAGGCATAAAAGGAGAGGGAAAATAACGTAATCAAAGTAAGAAATAAAGCTGCAATTTTTCTGAAATTAAAATTTTCGGTTTTCATAAGCTTTTATGTTATATTATATGCTTCCTTTTTATAGTCTCCTATTATTTTAACACTATTTATAAAGGAATGCAAACAAAATCGAATATTGCTTTAAGAACAAGGTAAATTCCCGTTATATCAAAAGTTTTATCTATACCAAAAAACCTTAAATTTAATAATTTGCTTTCTCCCATATCAAAAACACTTAAGGACGGGGTGCTGTCGCCAAATAATATTGTGCGGTTTATAAAGTCCACGTAAAATATGGCAGCGAAAAAGAAAATTATAATAAGGCTCAAAGAAAAGGAAAGAATAAAGTACCTGTTTTTTAAAAGTCCTTTCATAATAAATAAGTTGAATTAACTCCTTTAGCTTAAATTTCCTATTATCACTTCGCTAAGTATGTTTCCCATAAGCCTGCCTGAATATACAGCCTCCGATAAGGTGTTTGACTGGGTGCCTACCTCAACTAAAAATGAGGTGTTCGTTAATCCCATATTGTAGCTTCGGTTGCAAAACATCAAAGGGCGCATAAGTCCCGGGTACATTGATTCAGCGGTTTTCTGCATCTGTAAGGAAAAGGGCAGGTTTAAAAGCCAATTATCATATCCCAACTCGTTATCAACGTCACAGCCTGCAATTATCATCATTTGGGCAGCCTTTTTGCCGTTAATTTTGGTTGTTGGCTTGTAGCTTAAGCCTTCGTCGGTTATCATTGCATCGCGGTGCAGGTCAATGGTGATTTTTATGGAGGGGTATTTTTCAAGATTATAAAGCGCTGTTTCCTTTGAGCGGCTGTAAGCCCCGTTGAAAGCAGGTGTATCGTGGTAAGTTGTATCGTGAATAACGGCAATGCCATTTTCTTCTAAAACCTTTTTCATAGCTTCACCCACGGCACAAACATTTTTCTCTTTATCCTCAGTTCTGAAAATATCATCCTCATAATAAAAGGTACGGGAGCTTTCCTCGTAGCTTTCGCAGGTGTGGGTATGGTAAATAAGTACCAAAGGTTCACCGCTGAAAAGCTTATAGGATGAAAAATCGGGACTGAATTCCCCTTCAAGTATTGCTTTCAGGTCGGTATCCGAATTGGTGCTGTCATTAACGCTTATTCCGCAGGAATCCGCGCTTCTTGAAGCGTTTGTTTCCTTTACTTCGTAGTAAACCTTCTCAGGGTCAGGGGTAGCTAACGGAAAAATATTTTCGGGCAAAAGCTCTTTTTCGTATACGATTTCACCGTCACGGTCAATTCTGTCCATAATTTCGCTTTTTACAGCTGTTTTTTCAGGTACCCTGAAGGTAAATATTGGCGCACTTTTATTTTCGCTTATTATCATACTGTTTAAAACAGCAGGCGCTAAAATGCAGAGGGTAAAAAACAAAATCACCGCAGGCAAAAACGAGAGGATAAGAAAAAACCTCCTCCGCAGTTTTAAAATTCCGCTTTTCTTTATAAGTATTTTCATAGAGATTTTGCTCCTGTAGAGCTCTCCTTTTGTAAAATATTAATTTTTTGTTAAAAGTATATTAATATATAAACAGTTCTACTATGATATTATTAATGTATGAATAGGAAAGGAACAGTATTATGGCAGCTAAAAACGATAGCTTTACAAGAATAACAGACGAAATATTAAAATTTACCGATTTAGCAGAGAGGAACACACAAATAGATACTTCGCTTTATGCTAAGTATGATGTGAAAAGAGGACTTCGTGACATTAACGGTAACGGTGTGCTGACGGGTTTAACGAATATTTCCGAAATATGTGCATTTAAGAATGAAAACGGTGTAAAAATTCCTTGTGACGGAGAGCTTTACTACCGTGGATATAATATTTACGATCTTGTAAAATCCATTCCTGCAAACGATAATTTCGGATTTGAAAAAGTTACTTACTTACTGTTGTTTGGAGAAATTCCGAATGATTCAGAGTTCGAAAGCTTCAATAAGCAGCTTAGGTTTTACCGTACACTACCAAAAAACTTTGTCAGAGATATTATTATGAAGGCACCCACTAAAAATATGATGAATATGCTTGAAAGAGCGGTGCTTTCTTTATATTCATATGATAAAAATGCCGACGATATAAGCTTACCAAATGTTGTAAGGCAGTGTGTGCAGCTTATTGCAATATTACCCCAGCTTTCTGTTTATGGTTATAACGCTTACATGCATTACCAAAAAAATAAAAGTCTGGTTATACACAGGCCGGAGGAAAATTATTCAACGGCAGAAAACATATTGCATCTCCTAAGGCATGACAGTCAGTTTACAAAAACAGAAGCAAAGGTTTTGGATATAGCCCTGATGCTTCACGCTGAGCATGGTGGCGGAAACAACTCCACTTTTACTACTCACGTGGTAACCTCTTCCGGTACAGATACTTATTCAGCGGTAGCAGCTTCCTTGGGTTCACTTAAAGGCCCTCGTCACGGCGGTGCCAATATAAAAGTTGTTGAAATGTTCCATGATTTAAAGAAAAATGTAAAAAATTGGAGCAATGAAAAAGAAATATCCTTATATCTTAACAAGCTTTTAAATAAAGAGGCATTTGACGGTACGGGACTGATTTACGGAATGGGCCATGCCGTGTATTCGCTTTCTGACCCCAGATGTAAGATAATGGAGGAATTTGCAGAAGGTCTTGCAGAGGAAAAGAAGCGTACAAAAGAATATAAGCTTTACTTGACTGTTGCTAAGTTAGCTTCAGAAATTATTGCAGAGAAACGAAAAATTTATAAAGGTGTAAGTCCCAATGTGGATTTTTACAGTGGATTTATTTACAGTATGCTGGATTTGCCCGTTGAACTTTATACGCCCATATTTGCGATTTCAAGAATATCAGGTTGGAGCGCTCACAGAATTGAGGAAATAATAAACTGCGGTAAAATTATCCGTCCTGCATATAAAGCAATTATGCCTACAAGGGAATTCCCTTATGAAAAAGAATAAAATGTCCCCCGGAATGATTTTTCGTTCATTTTATTTGACGCAGAAAAAATATAGTGGTACTATGTAATAAATTAAAGGTATGTAGGCGAATTTATGAATATAATAAAAATAGACAGAAAAAACAGCAAGCTCATAGCCCATGCAGGTCATGGCTTTGAAACGGAGAATACCATAGCCGGCTTCATTACGGCAGGCAACCGCAGTTATTACGGAATCGAGACCGACGTTCACGTAACTAAGGATAAAAAGTTCGTAATTCTTCACGATACGAATATGCTTAAAATCAGCGGCGTGGATATGGTGGTTGCAGAAAGTACTTTAGAACAGCTTCAGGCTATACCGCTTTTTGATAAATTCGACGGTGAAACAAGAACCGATTTGCGTGTGCCTGAGCTTTCGGACTATATTAAAATTTGTAAAAAATAC
>JAGBID010000229.1 GCA_017935165.1 Clostridia bacterium | reverse complement strand
ATGAACGGTCTTAAGAAGGCCGGCATCACACTCAACAGAAAGATGCTTTCCGAAATCGCTATCGCTGATGAGGCTGCTTTCACAGCTCTCGTAAACCAGGCTAAGGCTGCATTATAATTGTAATTTGGTATTAACGCCCGAGGTTTAGCCTTGGGCGTTGTTCATTTTACCATAATATATTGGTGGGTAATATAATGGAAATAAAATCTATTACAAGTAAAAAGAACCCAATTATAAAGGATGCTTCACTTTTAAATAAGTCTGCATCCGAAAGATATGAAAATGAAAAATACATTGCTGAGGGTGCAAGGCTTGTGCTAGATGCTGCCTTAAGCGGTGTTTACATAGAAGCGCTTTTTTACACGGAAAGCGCAGGAAAGAAATATAAAAGTTATATTGATAAAGCAAAGGAAAAAGCTAAGGATATATATATTATCGATGACCATGTGGCTTTATCCCTTGCGGATACAAAGTCAAGCCAGGGTGTTTATGCCTTATGCCGTATGAATAAAAAAGGCGGCGTATTAAAAGGCAGAACGGTAGTACTTGAAAATATTCAGGACCCTTCAAATATGGGTAACGTCCTGCGTACAGGCGAAGCATTAGGTATTGATACCTTTATTCTCACGGGAGAATGCTGCGATATTTATTCTCCAAAGGTCTTAAGAGCTTCAATGGGTGCCGTATTCAGAGCAAACGTTATATCGGAGAAGGACGTAAACAAGGTAAAAAATCTGCTTAAAAAGGAAAACTACAGCCTTTACGGTTCAGTTCCCTTAAATACAGCAAAAAAGATAACTGAAATTGAAATAAATACAAAAACAGCAGTTGCAATAGGTAATGAAGGCGACGGATTAAGTGATGAATTCAAACATATCTGTGATGCTTTGGTGATCATTCCCATGCTTGGCAGGGCTGAATCCTTAAATGCAGCAAGTGCCGCGGGAATTATTATGTGGGAAATGGTCAGATAACGAAAGGAATTAACAATGGACAGACGCGCATACTGGTTATGGTTGCAGCACGCTTTTCCTGCAGGCAGCAGTAAGCCAAAAAGTATTTTTAATAGATACAATAATTTAAAAGAATTTTACGAAGGCGGTCCGTCCAAGTGGGCAAGCTTAAGCTTCCTTACGGATAACGACCTTACTTTGCTTGCAAGCTATAATATAAATCAGGCAAAAGCAACACTTGAGTATTGCGAAAATATGGATATGAGGGTTATATGCCCTGAATGTGCAGATTACCCCGAAGCTCTGTGGAATATAAAGGACCCTCCCGCTGTATTATATGTAAGGGGAGAGATGCCTGACTTTGACGCTAACTTAAGTATAGCTGTTGTAGGTTCAAGAAAAACAAGTGAGCTGTCATTAAAAACAGCCGAAGAAATCTGCTATAACCTTTCAAAGGAAGAGGTTATAATAGTAAGCGGCGGTGCTGTAGGTATTGATACAGCTGCACATAAGGGAGCTTTGATGGGTATAGCACCAACCGTAGCTGTTTTAGGATGCGGACTTGAATTTCCTTACCTTCTTGAAAACGAGCTTTTAAGGCAGAAAATAGTAAGCAAGGGCGGAGCATTAATTACTGAGTATCCTCCTTCAATGGGTGTCACAAAAGGTACATTCCAGGCAAGAAACCGTATTATTTCAGGTTTGGCAAACGGAACCTTAATAGTATCAGCTGAAAAGAAAAGCGGTACTATGATAACGGCAAGAAGGGCAACAGAGCAAAATAAGGATTTATTTGCAGTTCCGGGTAATCCGGCGCTTCCTACAAGTGAAGGTCCCAACAACCTTATAAAGGACGGCGCAACACCTGTAACAAGCTATATGGATATTATGGAATATTACGCCTGTGTGAAAACAAAGGATATTGAGAATAAAGAAGAAACCGTTCAGCTTTTACTTGATGAGCTTATTGAACCCAATGCGAAAAATAACGAAAATACTTTGGGCAGTTCAGATTATAAAGATAAAATAATAAGTCAGTTCGGACTTACCGGGGCTGCAAAAGTATTGGTTGAAGCTCTTGAATTTGAGCCTTTGCATATTTCAAGAATATCGGAAAAGACGGCTCTTTCTGCAAAAGAAATACTAAGTGTAGCTACAGAACTTGAGCTTCTTGATATAATTGTGGCATATTCCGGGCAAAGATATGCGCTTAATAATAATATAATTCTATAAAAGAATTATAATTTTAATTTGATAATATAAAATAGTAAATTAAGCTTAGAAAGGCAGGCCTTTGCGAGGGCGAAGGCAAAAGAGTAAAGGATATGTCTAAACTGCTTATAGTTGAGTCACCTTCAAAAGCCAAGACTATTAAAAAATATCTCGGCGAAGGTTATGATATAGTGGCATCCGCAGGCCATGTACGAGACCTACCTTCCGCAAGACTTTGCGTTGATATAAAGGACGACTTTAAACCAAAGTATTCAATAATAAAAGGCAAGGAAAAGCTTGTAACAGAGCTTAAGAAAATGGCTAAGAAAGCAGACGAAGTTTTCCTGGCTACCGACCCTGACCGTGAGGGTGAGGCTATTTCCTGGCACCTTGCGTATATATTGGAGCTTCCTTTGGAAGATTTGAACCGTGTTACTTTTAATGAAATCACAAAGCAGGGTGTAAGCCGCGGTATGGCTGAACCAAGAAAAATTGACCTCGATTTAGTTAATGCACAGCAGGCAAGAAGAATTCTTGACAGACTTGTGGGCTATACCCTTAGTCCCTTCCTCAGGAAGACTATACGTAACGGTCTTTCTGCAGGCAGAGTTCAGTCCGTAGCTGTCAGAATTATAGTTGACAGGGAAGAGGCTATCAATAAATTTAAGCCGGAAGAATACTGGAGTATTGACGCTAAGCTCACAGCTCCTTCTTCACGTGCGCAGTTTGCAGCTGAGTTTTACGGCAATAAAAACGGCGAGATTAAAATAAACAATAAGGCTGAAGCTGACAAAATATTAAAGGACCTTGAAAACGTTGAGTTTAAGGTTGCCGAGGTTAAAAAAGGCAAGAAGAATAAATCTCCCGCGCCTCCTTTTATAACCTCCACAATGCAGCAGGAAGCTTCCAGAAAATTAGGCTTCCAGGCAGCAAGAACAATGAAAACCGCTCAGGAATTATACGAAGGCGTTGACGTTGAAGGCATTGGCGCTGTTGGTCTTATAACTTATATGAGAACCGACTCCTTACGTCTTTCAGACGACGCAGTTAACTCCGCACTGGAGTATATTACAAAAAATTACGGACCCGAATACGCACCTAATAAGCCTAACGTATATAAAACCAAAGCAGGTGCTCAGGACGGTCACGAGGCAATCAGACCTACAAACGTAAATTTAACTCCTTCAATGGTGGAAAAATCCTTAACAAAGGACCAGTACCGCTTATATAAGCTTATCTGGGAGCGCTTCTTGGCTTGCCAGATGTCCAAGTGTGTGTTAAACACCACAAAGGCTGAAATCGAAGCAGGCGACTATATCTTCAAGGCAAACGGCTACAACGTAGGCTTTGACGGCTTTACTGTTTTATACGAGGAAAGCAAGGACGTGGAGGAAGAAAAGGGCAAGGATTTACCCAAGCTTGAACCCGGTATGCTTTTAAAACTAAAGGAAATTCTCGGCAACCAGCATTTCACTCAGCCTCCTGCAAGGTTTACCGAAGCCTCCTTAATTAAAACCCTTGAGGAAAACGGCATAGGCAGACCTTCCACCTATGTTCCCACAATCTCCACCATAACAAAGCGTGAGTATGTTACAAGGGAAGGCAAAACCTTAAAGCCCACGGAGCTTGGCTTTGTTATTACAAAGCTTATGAAAGAGCGCTTCAGCGATATTGTAAACGTTAAGTTTACTGCCGGTCTTGAAACTAAGCTTGATAAAATTCAGGCGGGCGATGCTGATTGGGTGGACACTCTCCACGAGTTCTGGGACGATTTCGAAGTAACCGTCAAGAAAGCCAAGGACGAGATGAAGGACGTTAAAATCAAGCTTGAAGCTGATGAAACTGACATAGTCTGTGAAAAATGCGGCAGAAAGATGGTTGTAAAATACGGCAAGTACGGTAAGTTTATAGCTTGCCCCGGTTACCCCGAATGCAAAAACATCAAAAAGTTCGTAAACGAAACAGGCGCACCTTGCCCAAAATGCGGCGGCATGATAATTGAAAGAAAGAGCAAAAAAGGCAGAGTGTTCTACGGCTGCAATAATTACCCCGATTGCGATTTCGTATCCTGGGATGCTCCCTCCAAAAAGCTTTGTCCCCTTTGCGGAAAGGTTTTAATGCAGAAAAAGGGTAAGCAGAAGGAGTTATATTGCCTTACGGAAAATTGCTCCTACACAGAAAAAGAGAACAGTAATGAATGATTATATAAATGTTTTAGGCGCAGGCTTAGCAGGTGTTGAGGCTGCGAATATGATTACAAAGCAGGGGATAAAGGTAAAGCTTTACGAAATGAAGCCAAAAAAATTCACCCCTGCCCACAAATCAAATAATTTTGCAGAGCTTATCTGCTCCAATTCCCTTAAAGCTAAAAGGCTTGACAGCGCGGCAGGTCTTTTAAAAGAGGAAATGAAACGCTTAGGCTCGGTGCTTGTACCCTTTGCCGAGGAAACTGAGGTGCCTGCAGGCGGAGCTTTGGCGGTAGACAGGGAGAAATTCTCAAAGCTTGCTACGAATTTTATCAAAAATAACCCCTTAATCGAGGTTATAGAGCAGGAAGTTACAGAAATTCCAAGGGATGCCATTACGGTTGTTGCCACAGGTCCCTTAACAAGTGACGCTTTAGCCGAGGAAATAAAGAAGCTTACAGGCGGTTTTTTAAGCTTTTTCGATGCAGCCGCACCAATAATAAGCTTCGATTCAATAGATATGAACAAGTGCTTTAAGGCTTCACGCTACGGAAAGGGCGAGGATGATTATATCAACTGCCCAATGAACAAGGAGGAGTACGAAGCTTTTTACGAGGCTCTGATAAACGCCGAAAGAGCTCCCGTTCACTCCATTGATAACCGCGACCCCAAGGTTTACGAAGGCTGTATGCCCGTTGAAATAATGGCAAAGCGCGGTGCGGATACCTTACGTTTCGGTCCCTTAAAGCCTGTTGGTCTGCGTGACCCGAGAACAGGCCACCGTCCCTGGGCAGTTGTTCAACTTCGCACAGAGGATAAGGACGGCACCATGTATAACCTTGTGGGCTTCCAGACAAACCTGAAATTTCCTGAGCAGAAAAGAGTTTTCGGTATGATACCCGGACTTGAAAATGCTGAATTTTTACGCTACGGCGTTATGCACAGGAATACCTTCCTTAATTCTCCAGAGCTGCTTGATGCGGATTTCTCACTTCGCAGTAATAAAAATATTTTCTTTGCAGGTCAGATGACAGGTGTGGAGGGGTATATGGAATCTGCCTCCTCAGGTCTTATGGCAGGCTTAAACGCTGCAAGAAGATTTTTAAATAAGGAAGCTTTCACACTTCCTGTAACCACTATGATAGGCGCTTTAAGTGACTATATAAGCCACTCCGTATCCAAGGATTTCCAGCCTATGGGCGCGAATTTTGGCGTAATACCGGGAATTGAGCCCCATATAAGGGATAAAAAGGAAAGATATTTAAAGTTAGCTGAAAGAGCTTTAGCTGACCTTGAAGAGGCAAAATTAAAATTATTATAAAGGAAAAAAATTATGAAAATTATTGTTGATGCTTTTGGCGGCGATAACGCGCCTTTGGAAATAATTAAAGGTTCACTGGATGCTAAAAAAGAGCTTGGTATCGATATCATTTTAGTTGGTAACGAAAATAAGATAAAAGAATGCGCCAAGGAAAATGAGCTTGATATCGAAGGTATTGAAATAATCCATACCGAGGAAGTTTTCGGTATGGAGGATGACCCCACAAGCTTAACAAGAGCTAAGTCCAACACCTCTATGGCTCTTGGCTTCAAGGCTTTAAAGGAAGGCAAGGGCGATGCCTTTGCTTCAGCAGGCAGCAGCGGCGGTATGGTAGTTGGTGCCACTTTAATTGCCAAGCGCATAAAAGGCGTTAAGCGTGTTGCTTTTGCTCCCGTTATGCCTAAGGCAGATGGCTTCTTTATGCTTTGTGACAGCGGCGCAAACAACGAATGCCGCCCCGAAATGGTTGAGCAGTTTGCTTTAATGGGCTCCGTTTATATGAACAAGGTTATGGGTATCAGTAACCCAAGGGTCGGCCAGGCAAACGTAGGTACCGAGGACCACAAGGGCGGTCAGTTCCAGAACGAATGCTTCAAGGTTTTAAAAGAAAATAAGGATATAAACTTTATCGGTAACATAGAAGCACGTGACATTCCCTTTGACGCAGCGGACGTTATAGTCTGTGACGGCTTTACAGGTAACGTTATCTTAAAGCTTTACGAGGGCGTTGCAATGGCAATTGTAAGCAAAATCAAGGCACTCTTTACAAAGAGCCTTAAAAACAAGCTTGCAGCAGCTTTAGTTCTTGGGGATATGAAGGAATTTAAAAAGTCCATGGACTATAACGAGTACGGCGGTGCTCCCGTTTTAGGCGCAAGCAAGCCCGTATTTAAAATCCACGGCAGCGCAAAGGCTAAAACAGTTAAGAATGCATTAAGGCTCACAAAGGCTTTCGTTGAGTCCAATATTATAAAGGACATTGAGGAAAGCGTAAAGCATACAGATATTAAAGAATAATTTAAGGTTAAGGATATGAACTTCGAAGCACTTGAAGAAAAGTTAGGTTATAAATTTAAAAATATCGAATGGCTGAAAACAGCACTCACTCAGTCCTCCTATGCAAATGAGCACGGCTTAAAAAGCTACGAAAGGCTTGAATTTTTAGGGGACTCCGTTTT
>JAGBID010000228.1 GCA_017935165.1 Clostridia bacterium | reverse complement strand
TTGAAATTAATATCACTTTCTTTGACATAAAATCACCTTTTAATATAATTATACCAATTTATAATATAAAATTACTTCTTATAGTTAAAGCACTGTTATTTATTAATGTTTGCTTATTACTATAAAGCTCTCAGATAGCTTAAGAAATAACTAAGACTTTATTAGACTGTAAAAAGCTTTAGCCATTCTTTTTTCGGGGTTTGCAAAATGTCCGCCGCTGTTCATTTCAAAGACAAGACTTTTCACGTTTGCATCTGCTTTAAGGCGTTTTTCCTGCTTTTTATATTGCTCGTATATTGTAGCCATATATTTATTCTTGCTGTTTGCTTCCTTACCTCCAAGGCTTAAGTACACCTTACTTTCCTTTGGTGCTTTCTTGCACTCAGCGTAATTATCCCAGTTTTCAAACCACAGGGAACCTGAACAGCAGGCAACACCTTTAAATATATCCGTTTCATAAAATGCCCATAAGGAAAATAAACCCGACAAGGAGTAGCCTGCTATATAAATATCCTTATTTTCACCAAAATTTTCCTTTACAAAAGGAACAAGGCTCTCCTTAAGATAGCAAAGGGTGTTAAGCCCCAGGCCCTCAAAAACTTCGCCTGCGTCAGTAAGCATTTTCCAGGGTGAATAATCCCTGAACCAGTTTTCAACCCTGTAGGTGATTATTATATATTCATCATCAGCTTTAAGCATTTCCTCAAGGTGGAGGACAGCTTTACTTAACGCCTCGTCTTCATTATCGCCTACACCCCACAGAATAACGCTGCCGCCTTTTCCTTTTTGGTGTACTTTTACGGTGCGGTTATTAACTACAGTTTCTTTTATCTCATTCATAATAAGTCCATGGGAATTTAAATCACTTAATAAAATCCTCTCTCATAGGTGAGAAAATATCCAGAAGGATACCCTCCTTGATACATTCACAGCTGTGAACTGCATTTTCTTTTACTAAAACACTGTCGCCCTTTTTTAGTATTTTAGTCTCGTTTTCTACTGTGAAATAGAATTCGCCCTCGGGTACGTAAACAAGCTGCAGGTGAGGGTGTGAGTGAGGCGCACCTACACCGCCTGCTTCAAAATGGTTTTCCACCATCATCATTTTATCACCGAAAGCCAAAATCTTTCTGTAAGATTTATCACTTGTATTCTCAGGCATAATTTCTTCATTGAAATTAAAAATATTACTTTCCATAGCGCTTTCCTCTTAAAAAATTCAAGGGAGGGAATTACCCCTCCCTTTTGTGTTAATGATTAAAATTTACCTGTAAGCTTAATTGCCTTAGCCTTGCTGTCGTAGGAATAGAGAAGAGTTCTTGTCTCTTCGTCCCAATTCCATGTAAGAGCAACTTCCCCGCCGTCCTCGTCAACTGCGCTTAAAGCTGTAACAGCCTTGGGCAAGCGAACTCTTGTAAAGGACTTGATCTTATCAGCTGCCTTCATATTGGAAACAAAACCGTCCTCTGTGATATCAAAATCAAAGATACGTGTAGCTGTACCGATAATTCTGAAATCCTCATCCTTAATCTTATCAAAATCAAAGAGGATAGTGTTCTCGTCGGGATTTAATACCTTTTCCTTGATAATCTTGTACTCGTTATCAAGCATATCAGCATAAAGACCTGTGAATACCTTAGCATCGTCGCTGACACTCTGATTCATAACAGCACTTATTACGTAAGGTCCGCGGTGGAGAGTAAGGTCATTCTTATAATCCCAAGCTTCTCCTGCTTCGGTAAGAACATCCTTAACGAAGCTTCTGTACTTCTCGCCTATTTCCTTAGAAAGTGTAAGACGTGCAGGAGCCTTATTCATCATAGCAAATATACCCTTACCAACCTTATAGATGCCGTCAGCGGGTCTTCCTTCATAGCCTAAAAGCTCGAAGAGATGGATAGCAGGGTCGCTGTAGCCTGACTTAGTCCACCATAAATCAACTTTGTGGTAGGGGTCAGTTCCGTCACCGATGTAAATAAGGTTACCGCCCTGCATAACCCAGGTAGCAAGAGCCATATTAACGTCGGGAGACTCAGGCTTCATATATTCGTAGCTTAAAATAAGTGTCTTATAATCGTTAAGGTAGCCTGTAAATCTTCTGATATTATCAAGCTGAACAGGTCTTACGGGCAAGCCGTACTTAAGAAGCGGCATAGCCATACCGAAAAGATTGGGGAAGGAACCGCTCTGTACGTAATCGAAGAGGGCGTTATTATCCTTATCGATAATTTCCATAAGCTCCTTATCCTCTTTGGGAGCTGTGGGGTCGTCATTTTTATGGTGGATAGCATCAAGTCTGTCCTGAATACCCTCACCCTCAACAATACCGTCGGGCATTGTTCTCTGGAATAAGCCGGAGTCACTCATAAGTACGCCAACACCGGAGTTAACACCTTCAAATGCGTAATCATCATAATCCATATCGCCGAACATCTGGAACATAGATGAAAGAAGTGTGGAGTAATGCTGTGTAATAGGCTTACTGAAATCAGTTGTAACACTGGTTTCGTCCTTAGTATCCTTATTATATTTGGGCATAATTCTGGGATACTTGCCTAAGAATACTCTGGGAGGCCAGGGGCAGATTTCATAGTGATGGATAGCAGGATGTAAAAGGGATGCAACAGCTGTCTTTAAGTAGTTATATTCGTAGTTTTCCCAAGTGTAGGAAGGCCAGTCCTCAATGGGGTCGTGGAGGAACCACATTCTTCTGCCGGTACCCTTAACAAGCTCCTGCATAATACCGTACTCTAAGAAAGCAGTTTCGAAAGTTCTCTCATCATAAATACCCTCATAAACGTTAGCTGCACGGGAAGTACCTGTCCAGATCTGTGCAATACAGCCGTCAACTGTGGGAATATCAATGAGCGCTGCCTCAGGGCTCATAATCTTCCACTGTGTGTAGTTAAGAAGTGAGTGTGTGGGAATGTAGAAGCGAAGGTCACGGTTATACTTAACCTTTGCGTATTCCTTTAAGGAGGAGCTTAAGCGAGTGATAATTCTTGCATAAAGGTAAGCCTTTAACTTAGAAGCTTTATAGCGAACATCAACGTTTGTGTGAGGAGGAATCCACTTTTCACGGTAGTAGATTTCATACTCACGTTTAAAAGCCTCGCTGTAACCGCCGCGGTCCCAGAACTCAGGCTCTTCCATGTGGATAGCCTCAACGCCTGCATCAACCGCAACCTTTAATTTTTCAGTAAGGTAATCAGCAAATGCAACTGTGGGAACCATATAAGGGCAGGTGGGTCCGTGAAGGATTTTTTTGCCGTCACGCTGAACCTGACTTTCGTCCCAATGGTCTCTGCCGTCAATTTTACCGTCGAGATAATCATTGTAGCCACCCCAGGCAACGCCTGTCATAAGGTGAACTACGTAACCCTTATCCTTAAAGGATTTTACGTTTTTGGGCATATCGGGTCCGATGCCGTATACCATAACAAAGTCATTACCAAGATCGATTTCGGGCATATAACCGCCGCCGTGCTGATAACCGGTAAGTTCTTCTTTTCTGTCTCTTATGTATGCCATATTTTTTCTTTCCTTTCATAGGAATTTTGTAATTTAATATTACCTCAAAACTCAGAATAAGGATATAAACTATTTTAATTTTTAAATTGCATTTTTTTATAAAAGCAAAACCGCGCAAGGTTTCCCCGTTTTTCCGCGCTTCTTGCCGCCATAAATTCGAAGAATTTTTGTAAGGGGAGGTGGCGAGCAACACTTTGCGAGACGGAGGGGTTGGAAAAGATATTATCTCAATTTAATAACAACCCCTCAGCTTCAGCCTACGGCTTCAGCAGCTCCCCTTGCAGGGGAGCCGAGGATGTACAACGGAGCCGCCCCTACTATATATAACAAAAAACCGCGCAAGGTATTCCTCACGCGGTAATTCATCAATCAAAACTCTGCCTTCACAGTAATCTTCTTAGCCTTACTTAAGTAAGAGATAAGGGATGTTCTTGAAACCTCGTCGTTTTCGAAGGTGATGTCCACCTTGTTTCCGTCCTCGTCAACAGCAGAAATAGCCTTAATAGCCTTGGGAAGTCTAAGTCTTGTGTAAACCTTAATATTGTCAGCTGTCTTCATAAGTGCTTCGAAGCCATTTTCATCAAGGTCAAGGCTGAAAATTCTTGCAGCTGTACCGATAACCTCAAACTCCTTGTGGGCAATCTTATCAAGATTATAGAGGATTGTATTATCATCGGGCTTTAAAACCTTCTCTGTGATAATCTTGTACTGGTTATCAAGGATATCCGCAAACAAGCCCTTAAATACCTTAGGCTCGTCAGTAACACTTTCGTCCATAACGGAGCTGATGATGTAAGGTCCGCGATGGAGAGTAAGGTCATTCTTATACTCCCATGTTTCGCCCATATCCTCAAGCACAGCCTTAACGAAGCTTCTGTAATCTTCCGGAGCCTTAGTGCTGAGGCCAAGTCTTGCAGGCGCCTTGTTTAAAATGCTGAACTTACCCTTACCGACATTGTAAATACCGTTTTCAGGTCTTCCTTCAAAGCCTAAAAGCTCGAAAAGATGGAGTGCAGGGTCAGCATAGCCGGACTTCTTCCACCATAAGTCAACCTTGTGGTAGGGGTCAGAACCGTCACCTATGTAGATAAGGCTGCCGCCGCCCATAACCCATGTGGCAAGAGCCATGTTAACGTCGGGTGACTCGGGCTTCATATATTCATAGCTTAAAATAAGGGTCTTGTAGTCGTTAAGGTAACCCGTGAAACGACGGATATTGTCAAGCTGAACGGGTCTTACGGGCAAGCCGTACTTAAGAAGAGGCATAGCCATACCGAAAAGGTTGGGGAAAGCAGGGCTCTGTATAAAGTCATACATTACGCTGTCGTCCTTATCAATAAGCTCCATAAGCTCGTCGTCACGCTTAGGCTCGCTGGGGTCGTCGTTTGTATGGTAAAGGGCGGCAAGTCTGTCCTGAATGCTCTCAGTTGTAACAACGCCGTCCGCCATAGTTCTCTGGAATAAACCTGAGTCGCTCATAAGCACGCCAACGCCTGAGTTAACACCCTCAAAAGCATATTCTTCCTGGTCCATATCGCCGAACATCTGGAACATAGATGAAAGAAGTGTGGAATAATGCTCTGTAATAGCCTTAGGCTCAGAATTTTTCTGTGAGAAGGAATCGCCTGCAGGGTTGAAAACGGGAATAAACTTCTTCTCCTTTTTCTTTTTACCCTCGGGGTCAATACCGCCAAACTGAGGTCTGGGGTAAATACCCTCAAATACACGCTGAGGCCAGGGGCAAATCTCATAGTGGTGGATAGCAGGATGTAAAAGTGAAGCAACCGCTGTCTTTAAGTAGTTATATTCGTAGTTCTCCCAGGTAAATGCAGGCTTATCCTCAATGGGGTCATGTAAGAACCACATTCTTCTGCCTGTACCCTTAACAAGCTCCTGCATAATGCCGTACTCAAGGAAAGCAGTCTCGAAGGTTCTTTCCTTGTAAATGCCGTTATAAACGTTGGCAGGGCGGGAAGTACCCGTCCAGATCTGTGCAATGCAACCGTCAACGGTGGGAATATCAATGAGCGCTGCCTCGGGGCTCATAATCTTCCACTGTGTGTAGTTTAAAAGGGAGTGTGTGGGAATGTAGAAGCGAAGGTCGCGGTCGTACTTAACCTTTGCGTATTCCTTTAAGGAGGAGCTAAGGCGTGTGATAATTCTTGCATAAAGGTACGCCTTTAATTTTGAAGCCTTGTAGCGAACGTCCACGTTTTCGTGGGGAGGTGTCCATTTTTCGCGGTAGTAAATTTCATACTCACGCTTGAAAGCCTCGCTGTAGCCGCCGTAATCCCAAAACTCGGGTTCTTCAAGGTGAATAGCCACAACGCCTGCGTCAATAGCGGGTTTAAGCTTTTCCATAAGGTAGTCTGAAAAAGCAACTGTGGGAACCATATAAGGAACGGTTGCGCCGTGTAAAATGGGGTCGCCGTTGCGGTTAACCTGAGCCTCGTCCCAATGCTCGCGTCCGTCAATATCTCCGTTCAAATAGTCCTGGTACTGACCCCAGGCAACACCTGTCATAAGATGCACTACGTAGCCTGCATCCTGATAAGTTTTAACCTGAGCGGGCATTTCGGGACCTATTCCGTAAACCATAACAAAATCGTTACAAAGGTCAATGGAAGGCTTAAGCGCACCACGCTGCTGGTAGCCGGTAAGTTCTTCTGTGTTCTTTCTTATGTATGCCATAATTTTCGTCCTTTCCTGTTTGTTAATTCTATTTTACCACCAATACATTAATTTCAGTATCAACAATTTTAAGGAATTTTATAAACGATTTTATGTTTTCGGTTAACGTAGGTAAATGTACCACATTATCGTAGGGGAGGCCCTTGCGGCCTCCCTTTAGATTTCAGTAAATTTGGAAGGG
>JAGBID010000227.1 GCA_017935165.1 Clostridia bacterium | reverse complement strand
GGCAATACCTTACAAATCTGTCGGAAAGAGCTTTCCTTTCAAGCTGATATCTTTCCTTTTCCCATTCATCAAAGGGGAGGGCAGTAAGCTCTTTAAGCTCATCAAATGTTTCGGGAATGCTTACGTTATAACCTAAGTTGTTTAAAAACACCTTAGCCATAAATTCGTAGCCTTCTTCAGTGGGGTGAACCCTGTCGTCACGGTAAATGGTTTCACCCTTTTTAAAGAGCTTTGCATTTATGTTGAGTGATTCCTTATTATAGTCAACAACCTTACAGCTGCGTTTTTTAGCGTTTTCTCTTATTCTTGCTGAAACTTCAAGCAAAGCTCCCATAGAGCCAGCGTAGCGTGAGTAGCTATCACCTTGAAGCTCGTCAAGAGTCATAGGTGTACAGAAGATAACGTTAATGCCTTTATCAATACATCTGTCAGCAATACTGCAGATGTTAAAAACGCAGTTATCTATTCTCATTCTTCTTTCATTAATATTTCTGTCGTCAGCAAATTCTCTGTCGTAAAGATGTATACCGATATCGTTAACACCGTAAGCAATAACAACGTCAGTAGGATTGTGGATAAATACTGTTTATTCAAGTCTTAATAAACCGTTTGTGGCGTTATCGCCGCTTACGCCGCAGTTGAATATTTTTAAGGGGAGCTTTTGTACATTTCTTAAATAATCATATATTCTTCTTATCTGCAAACCTGAGTGTGTAATAGAATCGCCTATAAAGCAAATTCTGCTGTCTTTATTAAACATAACATCACATCCCTTTGATAGTTAACTTAATTATACTCCCAAAATTTCTTTAAGGCAACATCAGAAATGAAAAATTGTAATATAAGGATTTTTGTTACAATAAGTTAACAAACAAATAAAAGCTTTTTATTTACAAAACTTTAAATTGTGCTATAATTTAATAAGTATTTATTTTATTTCTTTCAGAAAGGCAAGTTTTATGGAAAAAGTAAGAATTCAGGACGATTTATATACCTACGTAAATCAGGCTAAGCTTGATGAACTGGTTATCCCCGACGATATGCCCGTTGCAGGCGGTTTTTCTGCTCTCAGCACAGATGTTGAAAAGCTTATGATCAATGAGTTTAACACAATGTGTAAGGATGCTTCCTACCCTGACGAGCACCTTGAAAGAGCCTGCACTCTTTTCACAGTAGCAAAGGACGTTAAAAGAAAGAAAAAGCAGGGTATTAAGCCTGCTTTAAAGAGCCTTGCTATTCTTAAAAAAATTACCACAATGCGCGGCTATAATCTCCACGCAAAGGAGCTTATCTTAAAGGGTATTGCTATGCCTTTAAGCATTGCAGTTGAACCCAATATGAAGGATACAAAGCACCACTGTGTTATGGTTCAGGGTCCTTCAGTCATTCTTCCCGATGCTTCTTATTATAAAGAGGGTAGAGAGCAGCAGAAGGAAATGCTCCTTAATATGTGGAGCGGCTTTACAAAGCAGGTGCTTTTAATTGCAGGTCACAGCGAAGAAGAGTGTGATGACCTTTTAAAAGACACACTTGCATTTGATGCATTAATTGCAAAGTACGTAAAAACCAGCGAGGAATGGTCCGAGTACGTTAAGATGTATAACCCTGTTAAAACAGGTCGCCTTGCAGGAATGGTAAAACCCATGAACCTCAAGAAGCTCCTTAAGGATATTTTCGGTGTAATTCCCGAGGAGATTATTGTGGCAGAGCCTCGCTTCTTCAAGAATTTCAAGGAAGTGTTTAACGAGAATACTTTTGAAGCTTATAAAAAGTGGGCTTATGTTACTACACTTATGGGCAGCTGCTCACTTCTTTCCGAGGAGCTCCGTGACTTAGGCGGTGCTTTCCGCCGTGCTCTTTCAGGTATTGCAGCTGTATCTTCTCCCGAAAAGTTCGCATACCAGCTTGCTTCCTCTATGTACAGCGAGCCCGTAGGCCTCTACTACGGCAAAAAGTACTTCGGTGAGGAAGCAAAGAAGGATATTACCGAAATAGTTAAGCAGATTGTTGCCACATACCAGAAGAGAATTATGACAAACGACATTCTCGAGCAGGCAACAAAGGATAAGGCTATCCTTAAGCTTTCAACAATGGGTCTTAAGCTTGCTTACCCCGACAGAGTTGAAGCTATCTATGATAAGCTTGTTTTCGACAAGAGCAAGTCCCTTTTCGATATCGTTTCTGCCTTAAGAAAGATTCGTATGGAAGAAAACTTCCAGAAGCTTGATAAGGAAGTTGACCGTACACATTGGGCAATGCCCGGCCATATGGTCAACGCCTGCTATGACCCCTTCGTTAACGATATTACCTTCCCTGCAGCTATTCTCCAGCCTCCCTTCTATTCAATCAATCAGACAAGAAGTGAGAATTTAGGAGGTATCGGTGCAGTTATCGGTCACGAAATCTCCCACGCATTCGACTCCAACGGTGCTAAGTGTGACGAAATGGGTAACCTTAACAACTGGTGGACTAAGGCAGACGAGAGAAAGTTCAATAAGAAAGTCAATGCTATGATCAAGCAGTTTGACGGTATTGAGCTTCCCTGGGGTACTGTAAACGGCAAGTTCACAGTTAGTGAGAATATTGCCGACAACGGCGGTATGGCTGTAACGCTTGACATTATGTCCAATACCGAGGGCGTTTCCTTCGAGGAATACTTCTCTAACTGGGCAAGAGTATGGTGCCAGAAGGCAAAGGATGAGTACAGAGCTCTTCTCTTACAGGTAGACGTACACGGCCCTTGCTACTTAAGAGCCAATATGCCTCCCCGTAACTTCCCTGAGTGGTACAGTGCATTCGGCGTAAAGAAAACAGATAAAATGTACCTCGCACCCTCAAAGAGAATTATAATCTGGTAATAAAAAATTAGACTACCTCGAATAATCGGGGTAGTCTTTTTGTTTACATTTCTATATAAATAACCTGATTCTTTTTAGTTTTAAAGTTGTTATCAAAAGTATCCAAAAGGCTGAAGGTGTTTTTCTCGTCAATTAAATATGCTTTGAATTTTTCGTTTGTGTCAAATTTAATATCTGTATCCTCACCTAAATTAGAAAGAAGTATTGCGGTATTTTCCTCGTTCATTGCTGCAAGTGAGTAAAGCTCATTTCCTTCACATACACATTCAATCTGTGTACCTAATGAGTAAAGTTTACCGAATGCTTTAAAACCGTAATAAGTACAGAAAGGCTCAAAGGTAAGCGGGTTAAAAAGACCGCTGTAGGCAGAAATACCTATTCTTGCATCGTAATAGCACATTAAGGTCATTTTTGTGTTCTGCATTGCCAGTAAGTTGGCTACTGCTGCTGCACATGCTCTGCTTGTTCCTCTTTCTTCACGGTAGGGGTTAGGGTTCCACTCGTTTAAGTGAATTTCAACATCACCCAAACCTGCTTCATCCAGGTTCTTTTCGCAGAATGCCTGCATAATTTTATTTTGATCAGGTTGAGAATAACTGTGGTAACTGAAAAAGTCGAAGGGTAAGTTTTCTTCTTTAACCATTTTAATAAACTCAAAGAAAAACTGCTCAAAATAAAGTGTTCTCTGTTGCCAGTCGGTTAAAGGTCCGTCAGTACCGAATGCTGCGCCTAAGCCAATCTGAATTTCAAGTTCTTTGTAAAAACCGCAGGAAGCGTAACCGCCAATTTTAATTTCATTGCCAAAACATTTTCTTAAATGCTTTGAAGTAATTCTGTAAAGTTCAAAATATTCTTCTTTTGTTGCGTTCCACATTCCGTTTTTCTGGGGGACAGGATGACCTTCCGGTTCGTTCCAGATTTCCCAATATTTAATATTATAATTATAACCATCTGCCCAGCCGTAATTATAGTGACGGATAACGTGTTCGCAAATTCTTGCCCATTTAGCCATATCTTTAGGTGGATAAATGCGGTAAGATTTTATCATATGGAAGTTTTCGATAGTAACCCCTAAGCGGTATATCGGTTCACAACCATTTTTAATAAGATCTTTTATGATTATATCTGTAAAGGTAAAATCATAGGATGCAGGGTCGTTTTCGTCTGCTTCAAAATCGTGGAAAACGTTTGGGATATCTACAAATAAATTGCCGCCAAACCAATCTCCAACATCGTGAAGGCGTGAATAGGGAATATTAGCTTCTTTTAAAAAGTGAAACTTTTCAGTGCTTACACCTATAAT
>JAGBID010000226.1 GCA_017935165.1 Clostridia bacterium | reverse complement strand
GTATAATTTTTCATCATACTTTACGAAGCCAGAATGACTGCCGCCTACACCTCTTATTATTACATTCATATTATCATATCTTTTTAGGTCAGGGTCTATATCCGCTTCATTTTCTCCGACTTCAGAATTATTTTCTATCGTACTTTTATTATTCTTTCCATCTTCAACAACTGCACCTAAATCTATTTGATCTTCTATCTGCATTACTTTATCTTCTGTACTTACATTATCCATAATACTGTCATTTATTTGTGTAATACTGCATCCGCTCATAGCCATTAAAATGACAAGCATCAGTATAATAGTTTTTTTCATTTTAAGCTCCTTCTTTAACAAAAAGGAACACATTTATTTTATGTGTTCCTTTTTATCTTATCCTATAACCTGATTATAATAATTGTAAGAACCGATACTATCCACACTCCAATAACCCTGTGCGTAACCAGTAGCACCACCGTCAACCATTTTACCATATATCTGACCATACTTACCTACGCCAAACCTTTCGGCAACATCATTACGAACAAGACCTACAGTTCCCATTGTAACAATAGCTTTTGTTCTTGCCTGCCCTGTGTAAGTATAACTTGAGCAATCATAAAAACTGCCATTCACAGTATAGCCGCCCCAAATCTGTACTTCAAAACGATACGGTCCGGATGCATCAGTACCATCGAGCTTATTCCTGTAATTAACATAGGATGCACTGTAATCCTCTTTTACTCTTGCAGGTATGCCTGTGCTTGTGTTTATCGTGCCATAATAAATATGAATATAGAAGTCTTCATCTTCATTATTCACCGCACCTGCAGGAATTGAGGTAACACCTACAATAAACATAACTGCTAATAAGAGAGCTAAAAATCTTTTATTCATAAGGAATACCTCCATTATATTATTTTGTTAATTAAATTATAGCATAAAAAATAACATCAAGTCAATCTCGTTCCGTAATTTTGTTTAAAACGTATAATTTGTTTGCTTATTTTTGTGCATTTTTACTAATACTTAAAGGAGCATTGTGCCGTTTGATCTGAAAAGGGATATTGCGGCAGCTTTAAGCATACGGTGTTTTGCTTCAAGCAAACAGGGGTCAACTGCGATTATTTCGTCAGCCGCCTGTTGTGCATCGTGAAGGATGTTTACGTTTTCCATTAATGAAGCGGTTTTAATTTGCGGCAGTCCCGACTGCCTCTCGCCGAAGAAATCACCGGGGCCGCGCATTTTTAAATCGTATTCGGCAATTTTAAAGCCGTCCGTTGTGCCTGCTATTGCCTTAAGCCTTTCCTGAGAAGTTTCGTTATCCGTGTCGGAAACAAGGATACAGCTTGATTTATGCTTACCTCTGCCCACTCTGCCGCGAAGCTGGTGAAGCTGGCTTAAGCCGTAGTTTTCGGCGTTTTCTATCATCATAATCGTGGCGTTGGGTACGTCCACACCAACCTCAACAACGGTAGTGGCGGCTAATATATCAAGCTCGCCGCGGCTGAATTTTTCCATAACCTCGTCCTTTTCCTGTTTTTTCATCTTACCGTGAAGGACGCCTATCTTATAATTTTCAAACTCAGGCTCCAGTATACCCATATATTTTTCAAGGGACATTACTTCGCTTTCAATTTCGCTATCCTCAATATAGGGGCAAACCACGTAGGCTTGCCTGCCCTCGTCAATATTATTTTTTATAAAGTTAAAGGCGCGCTTACGCTTTTTACTGTCTATTACGAAGGTATCTATCTTCTGTCTGCCTGGAGGCAATTCGTCAAGAATTGAGATATCAAGGTCACCGTAAACTATGATAGCCAAGGTCCTTGGTATAGGTGTGGCGCTCATAACTAAAGTATGAGGGCTTTTACCCTTACCTGCAAGGGCGCTGCGCTGATTAACACCGAAGCGGTGCTGCTCATCGGTAATAACTAAGCTTAAATTATTGTATACGACCTTTTCGCTGATAACTGCGTGGGTACCTACTATAAATTTTGCTTCACCGGATTCAATTTTTGCGTAAACCTTTTTCTTTTCGGCAGGGGTTAAGGAGCCTGTTAAGAGGACGGCTTCAATACCCGTACCTGTTAAAAGCTTTGTGATGGATTCATAGTGCTGGTTTGCAAGTATCTCCGTTGGTGCCATAAAGGCTATCTGACCGCCGTTTTTGATGGCTGTATAGGAAAGGGACACGGCTACGGCTGTTTTACCGCTGCCAACGTCACCCTGGACAAGGCGGTTCATAGTGTAAGCGCCCTGCATATCCTTTACAGCTTCCGCTATGGTTCTTTTCTGGGCGTTTGTTAAGCTGAAGGGTAAAAGGCTTTCAAACTCCGCTGAATAGTCCTTTTCCATTTTGTGGAGGTTTTCGCTTTTAACCTTACCGCGAAGTCGGTGCAAGGCTAAACGCAGCACCATTAATTCCTCGAAAACAAGGCGGTTTCTTGCTATATCCGCCTCCTCCAGGCTTTTGGGGAAATGGATGCTGTTAAGTGCGTAGGATAAATGGCAGAGCTTATACTTCTTCCTTATCTCGTCGGGGATAGGGTCCCTTATTTCCTCGGGGAGCATTTTGAGGGCTTCCTTAACTGCGGCGCTTACCGCCCTTTGGTTTAAGCCCTCCGTAAGCTTATATATTGGCTGAACAGATAAAAGCTTTTCCTCCGGTAAAAATTCAGGGGAGGTCATTTCGGGCAAGCCGTAACCCCCTGTTATTCTGCCGCGGAAGATATAGGTTTCACCGAATTTTAAAAGCTTGGAGATAAACTTATTATTAAAGAAGGTAAGGCGCACTGTGCCTGTGTCGTCACTGGCTGTTCCCTTTATTAAAAGCTTGCCGCCCTTTACCCTTGTTTCCCTGAACTGTGTGTCGATGGTAGCTTTAATGGTAACTATCTCCCCGTTTTCAGCCTTATCCACGTCAGTTAATTTTGACCAGTCCAGGTAAGTTCTGGGGTAGAATTTAATAAGATCACCAACGGACTTAAGACCCAGCTTATTAAAAAGCTCAGCCTTTTTCTCACCTATTCCTTTTATTTCGGTTATGCTTTTTTCAAATAAAGATGCCATTTTCTATCCTTTAAGTTTAATTAAAAACGGGAGACACACCTGCCTCCCGCCCTTTTTTAATTATTCAACTGAAATTGTAAAGTAGTAAACAGGCTGGCCGCCGTTAACGAGGGTGATTTCAATTCCTGTACCCTTATAGCGGTTCATAAGCTTATCGTAAGCTTCCTGAGCCTTTTCTTCCTCAATACCTTCACCGTAGATGATTGTAATGAAGGATGCGCCGCCGTGCTTTCTTACTAAGTTTCTTGTAACTCTGTAGCAAGCATTTACGGGGTCCTTTTCAACGTATTCCATCTTACCGTTTGTAAGACCTAAGATGTCGCCTTCCTTGATTTTAGCACCGCCGTACTCGCTGTCACGTGCTGCGAAAGTAACAAGACCTGTTTCAACCATGGATGCCTGAGTCATCATGCTCTCCTTGTTTGTGTCGCCGTCAGCATCGGGATCAAATGCAAGCATAGCACTAAGACCCTGAGGAATTGTTCTTGTGGGAACAACTGTAACCTTTCTGTCGGTTACCAAAGGAATACACTGCTCAGCAGCCATAATGATGTTCTTGTTGTTGGGAAGAACGTAAACGTGCTCAGCGGGAGTTGCCAATACAGCAGCCATAATATCCTCTGTGCTGGGGTTCATTGTCTGGCCGCCGGAAACAACCTGGTTACAGCCAACGTCTGTAAAGAGCTCACGCAGACCGTCAGCTGCAGCTACTGCAACAAAGCCGTAGGGCTCTGTGGGAGCGGCTATTTCAAGCTCCTTCTTCTCTTCAGCCTTAGTTTCGAACTGCTTTTTGGCAGCGTCGTTTTCTTCCTTAGCTTTTCTGTGCTGCTCACGCATATTCTCGATTTTAACTGTTAAGAGAGAACCGAACTCCAATGCCTTCTGAAGTGCATTACCGGGGTTTTCTGTATGAACGTGAGTTTTGATAATATCGTCATCGTCAACTACAACAACGCAGTCACCGATTGTTTCAAGATATGCGCGAAGCTCCATAGGATCTGTTTCGCATTCGGGGTTTCTGCCTACAATAAACTCTGTGCAATATGTGAATGTAATTTCGCTGTCAAACTCAGCTGCAACGCTTGCAAAGAACTCCTTGATGTCGTCCTCAGCGCCTGCTGTTTCCTTAACTTCCTTTTCGATCATACCTTCGCCCTTGAATACCTTGAGCATACCGTCGAAGATAAGTAAAAGACCCTGACCGCCTGCGTCCACAACGCCTGCCTTCTTTAAAACAGGGAGAAGCTCGGGGGTTTCAGCCAATGCCTTGGCAGCACCTAAACATACACTGCTCCATACGTAAACAGCATCGTTATCAATTTCGCTTGCTTCCTTACCGACTTCGCTGCCAACTCTTGCAACAGTTAAAATTGTACCCTCTGTAGGCTTCATAACTGCCTTGTAAGCGGCATCAACACCTGAAGCTAAAGCGTTAACCAAAGCTGTGCCGTCAGCCTCAGCCATACCATCAAGACCTTTGGAGAAACCGCGGAATAAAAGTGAAAGGATAACGCCTGAGTTACCTCTTGCACCGCGAAGCATAGCAGAAGCTGCTGTTTTTGCAACTGCACCGATTTCGGCATCGTCTGCTATTTTCTCAAGCTCGGCACTTGCAGCAGCAATTGTCATGGACATATTTGTACCTGTGTCACCGTCGGGTACAGGGAAAATATTAAGGTCGTCAACTGCCTTCTTGCTGTTAATAATGTTGTTTGCGCCTGAAATTATAGCATCACGTAAAAGCGCGCCGTTAATCATTTAAACACATCCTTTAATTTATATTTAAGAAACGAATTACATAATTATGGATTATGAAGATTATACCATAAGAATTAAGAAATTTAAAGCTTTTTTAAGAAATTAGCAATATTTTATTTACAATTTTTGCATTTATTTTATGCTCAGTCGCTTTGCGCTGCGGCATTTGCCTGATCTTTCATCAATATCAAACAATACCATGTCCATTTTGCAGTCACCCTGCTCGTAATCAAACCTTACGGGAAGCTTGGTTTTGCACTTTTTAATAACAAGCTCCGGCTTCACACCTAAAACGGATTCTATGGTACCTGTCATACCCACGTCCGTAATATAACCCGTGCCCTTGGGAAGTATACATTCGTCGGCTGTCTGTACGTGGGTGTGCGTGCCAAACACAGCTGATACTCTGCCGTCCGCATAATAGCCGAAGGCTCTTTTCTCCCCCGTTGCTTCAGCGTGAAAATCGACGATAATTATTTTAGGCAGTGAATTTTCTTTAAAGATATCATCAAGAGCTTTAAAGGGACAATCCACGTTGTCCATATACATCTGACCCATTAAATTGATAACACATATACTTCTTACACCCATATCGTAAATAAGCATACCGTGACCCGGGATTTCACTGGGAAAATTATAGGGGCGCAAAATACATTCTGTTTCATCAAGGTAATCGTAAACCTCGCTGCGCCTATATGTGTGGTTACCGAGGGTGATGATGTCCACGCCGCTGTCAAAAAGGTGCCTTGCGGCGCTGGGTGTGATTCCGTTGCCGTCAGACGCGTTTTCACCGTTTGCTATTACCACGTCTATTCCATAGGTTCTTTTTATTGCAGGCAGTTTGCTTCTTAAGAAGTTACAGCCGTTACCACCCACAACGTCGCCTATACATAATATATTCATTCAAAAGTCCTGACCTTTTTTAATTATTAATTTATTATACTACTTTATTTTAAAAATAGCAAGGAATTTGCCCGTTGACAAAACAACATAGATTGGGTTTTTGTTTAATTTAAGGTTTGCCGAGTGTAGTAGAGACAGCTTCCCATACGTATATGCTTTAATTGCCTTTGGCAGCACCATTAACTCTTCTCTTGATCTGAAGCCCCTCAGTCAGGTATCCGTGACAGCTTCCTCTTACAAAAATTCTTCGAATTTCGGGAGCCAAGAAATGAGCGGCAAGATTGCGTCGCAGAATATTAACGTGCCAAAGGCAATAACACTCGCTGTTTCGAATAAAACAAAAAGGAGGCTGTGATTTGTAAGCAAATCCGCCTCCTGCTGTTAATTTTATTTTATATCATCTTTGCGATTTTCATAAGTCGGTTATACTTTGCGGTGCGCTCGCTTCTTGCAGGTGCACCCGTTTTTATCATCGGGGCATTTAATGCAACAGCAAGGTCTGCTATGAAGGTATCCTCCGTTTCCCCTGAGCGGTGGGAAATAATTGGCCTTATACCGTTTTGCTTTGCCAAAATTACAGTTTCAAAAGTTTCACTTACCGTGCCTATCTGGTTAGGCTTTACCAGAATTGCGTTAGCGGCGTTATTTTTAATACCCATACTCAGGCGCTTCTTATTGGTTACAAATAAATCGTCACCAACTATCTGCACCTTATTTCCGATACGGGCAGTGATTTTCTTAAAGCCTTCAAAATCGTCCTCACCTAAGGGGTCTTCAATGGAAACAATGGGATATTTATTCGTAAGCTCCTGCCAATAGGAAATAAGCTCCTCGGGAGTATAGGTTTTACCTGACTTGGGTAAAATATAATTTTCACCCTCCCCTTTTTTCCACTCGCCTGCAGCGGCATCCAGACATAGCTTTACTTCGTTTTCGCTGTAGCCTGCCTTTCTGATGGCTTCAAGAATGGTTTCTATAGCTTCTTCGTTACTTCTGAGGTTGGGTGCAAAGCCGCCCTCGTCACCTACTGCGGTACTGTGACCCTTTAGAGATAGAATGCTTTTTAAACTGTGATAGATTTCAACGCCTGCCCTTATTTGCTCCTTTATATTATCCTTTTCGCTTTCGCCTTTAATACCTAAGGGCATTATCATAAATTCCTGGATATCCATATTGTTACTTGCGTGGGCACCGCCGTTTAGAATATTCATCATCGGCACGGGAAGCTTTAAAGCAGAGGCGCCGCCAAGATATTTAAATAAGGGCAGCTTGTAGTGAGCAGCCAGAGCCTTGGCTATTGCCATGGAAACCGCCAGGGTAATATTGCCGCCTAAATTACTTTTGTTATCGGTACCGTCAATTTCATTTAAAAGCTTATCGCAGTAATTTAAGTTAATATTTGCAAGCTTCTTAAAACGGGGTTCTATTTCCTTTTCAATTACCTTGATGCTTTCAAGGACGCCCTTACCGCCAAAGCGCGGTGAGCTTTCGTCACGCTTTTCCACAGCTTCATATTTACCCGTGGATGCACCGCCGGGAGAAATACCGGTGCCTGTATAGCCGCTGTTTAACTGTACTGTAACAGCTACCGTGGGGTTGCCCCTTGAATCAAGAATCTCATCGCCGTAAATTTTTTCGATTTTAAGCATCTTATCAGTCCTTTATAATGTAATGCTTATAGTGTTGGCAATTTTTACGGGGATATACCTATATATAATGGCTATAAAATAAAGGGAGGCAAACTCCGAAGAATTTGCCTTTTTATTTAAATTAAATTATAAATCAACTTCAACTTCGTGGCCGCAAGCTGCAGAGCGAATGATACCGTCGATAATAGCCTGATTGTAAATAATCTGGGATGTGGGGATAGGAGCTTCGCCGCCTGTTCTTACTGCGTCTACGAATGCCTTTACCTTCTGATAGAAGAGGTTTGACTTCTCCATTTTTTCAAGAGGAATGTTTGTGGAAGTGGGCTTACCGAATACGTCGTGCATAAGGGTGATCTTACCAATAGGACCGTCCCATGCGCCGCCCCAAAGCTCAAAATGAGGCTGCTGAACCTTTAAGCCTGCATCCTTACCAAGGAAGATAAAGTCGCCTGTTGTGTCCATATGCATTGCCCAGGACATTCTGAAGTCCAGAACACAGCTGTTTTCAAGACGTACGAAAGCAGCTGAGAAATCGTCAACGCTGAATCTTTCAGCTTCGGGATAATACTTGGGGTTCTTGCCGAAATAGTCAAATGCAACAGCGGAAACTGTTAAGGGCTTGGGATAACCGATTGTATTGAGTGCAAAGTCAAGGGCATAGCAACCGATATCAGCAAGTGCGCCAACGCCTGCCTTATCCTTATCGATAAATGTTCTGCCGGGAATACCTCTTCTTCTGCCGCCGCCTGTCTGAATATAGTAAACGTCGCCAAGAGCGCCTGACTGAACTATCTCCTTGACCTTTTTGGAGTTAGCATCGAAACGGGGCTGGAAACCGATGGTAAGGATTTTGCCTGCCTGCTTTTCTGCTCTTACCATTTCCTTAGCTTCGTCAAGAGTGATTGACATAGGCTTCTCGAGAAGAACGTGGCAGCCTGCTGCTAAAGCCTGCAGAGTACAGATTTTATGAGCTGAGTTATATGTACATACACTTACAGCATCGGGCTTGATTACCTTAAGCATCTCCTCAGTATCTTCGAAATCCGGCACCTTTGTCAAGCCGTATCTGTCAAGATATTCCCTTGCCTTACCGGGAATAATGTCAACACCTGCTACGATTTCAACCTCAGGAATTTCCAGGTAAGCTCTCATATGAGCGTTAGCAATGCCGCCTGTACCGATAATGGCTATTCTTGTTTTCTCCATAAGTTTATCCTTCTTTCTTTATAATATGAGCAGTAAGTTTCATCTGCTCACAGCTTTCTAAGCTTATTCAAGCATAGAATTAAGTGAAAGTCAATGAGCTCAAAGAAAAACTTAAAATTCTTCAATTCAAAAATTAATATTGTGTATACAAATATAGTTGAAAATGCATTTAAAATGTTTTATCATTAAAGTAAGATATTGTAAAATAAAAATCGGAAAGGAATATATATATGAGTTATTTTGAAAGAGTTACTCCTGAGAGCGTTGGTATAAGCTCAAATAAGGTTCTTGAATTCTTGGAAAGATGTAAGAAAAAGGGCTTACAGCTTCACTCCTTTATGTTCGTGCGTGACGGCAAGGTATTTGCCGAAACCTGGTTCCGTCCCTATAATAAAGAAAGCAAGCACTCTATGTTCAGCTTTACAAAGAGCCTTACCTCCACAGCCATAGGCTTTGCAGTTCAGGAAGGCAAGGTGGACCTCAGTGATAAATTAGTGGATATATTCCCCGAGCATTTACCCGATGAAGTAAGCGAGAATCTTGCAAAAGTTACTGTACGCGACGTGCTTATTATGGGCGGCGGTCACACAAGAGAGCCCGGCGTACACGGCGAGGACTGGATAAAGAAGTGGCTTTCCTTCCCCTTTGAGCATGAGCCCGGCACATACTTTGCATACAACAGCTCAGGTACAAATATGCTCTGCGCTATTTTAAAGAAGAAGACCGGCGAAAATATGACCGATTATCTGTATGAAAGACTTTTCAAGAAGATAGGTATGGGCAAGGTGCCCTGCAGTCAGACAGCTGACGGTATTGATGCGGGAGGCGGCGGCAGCAAACTTACCACCGAGCAGATGGCTTTATTCATTCAGTTCGTTATGAATAAGGGCAAGTGGGAAAATGAGCAGCTTTTAAACAGCGAATGGTTCGACGCAGCGCTTTCTAAACAGATTGACACCAAGCACTCTAACTCCATTCCCGATTGGTACTTAGGCTACGGCTATCAGTTCTGGATGTGCCAGCCTGAGGGCGTTGTGCGCGCTGACGGTGCATTCGGTCAGTTCGGTATTATGTACCCTGATAAAAACGCCTTCTTTGTAATTCAGGGCTCCAGCACAAATAACTTCGAGGTTTTGCAGGCTGTTTGGGATACCTTTATCGGTGCCTTTAAGGATGAACCCCTGCCCGAGGATAAAGAAGCCAACATCATATTAAACTACGTGCTTAAGAATAACGAGATTCTTCCCTTACAGAGCAAGCGTGTTTATAACAGTATGAAGAAGTATGCTAAGCTCCGCTATGCACCTGTTGATGAATTAAAGGGTGGTGCCGAGGCTATAATAGGCGGTTATACTGACGAAGCTGAAGATAAGTCTATCAAGGAAATTAAGCTTGACTTTATAGGTAATGAATGTATTTTCAGCGTTAACACCTGCTGCGGTCAGGAAAAAATAAAAATAAGCCTTGAAAGCCATTTCAATATATTTGACTTAAACGGCAGAACCTACGGCGCAGTTGGTTCATGGGAAAGCGACAGCGAGTTTACCTTCCTTATTTACTGTGCAGAAGCTCCCAACGGCAATCAGGTAACAATTAAGTTTAACGATACATGCCTTACAATAAGCACAAAATCTACCTACCCGGAGGGCGGCTGGCACAGGCGCGAAGTCAAGGACCTTGTTTTCAATTTAATTTAAGCTATTAAAGGAGCAGTTTTCTGCTCCTTTTTATATTGTTCTTGCCATTTTTAGCATAATACTATATTATATTATTGTAAGTATTTAACGAATGGAGTTTATTTATGGAAGATAAGGTTGTATACAGCACGGAAAAAATAAAGGATACTGAAAACAAAGAATATAAGGACAGCACCTACGAGCTTGTTTCCACAGTAGCTTACCTTATAGGTGTGCCTAAAAGAATATTTGAAGCCGACCATGAGCCGCCGAAATACGAGGTTTTCACACGCCTTGAAAAGGACAGAAACGCAAGAATAATAAGGCACCTTTCTATAATAAGAACAGCAATTGAACGTAACTTTAAATACATAAACGATAAGTTCAAGTACGAATATGCCACAATCCTCTCCCTTCCCGAATACATTCCCACCGAATCCTTAGTTTCCCTTAAGGAGGACGGTGTTAATTTCGGTACAAGACGTGTCGTACTTCTTGTACAGCATATTTTTGAGCTTAACAAGCTTATATCGGACAGAATCAACAACTGTAAAAGCCACTTCCCCTTATGGGTAAAATGGGACTACATAAGGGACCTTTTCATAATGCCGAACGGAAACACCGAGGAAGGCACCAAAGCTGCAGCTGAAAGCTATTATGAAAACAAAAACCGCTACCCATATAAAATGTATATTAACTGGAAAGCGGAAAACGACGGCAATATTTTATTTAACGATAAAAAATTTGTAAAGCTCTTATACAGCCGTAACGGCGACTACTTTACGGATTACGATAAAGTAAGTGATGCCGGCAGCTACGTTAAGGGAAGTATATATGAATTTATAGGTGAAAGCGAAAAGGTTGTGGTGGTAGTTGATTGTGAAAACAGTGACCCCTACAAATTAGCCGCCACCTTCGTTAACCTTAACTATGAGTATACCAAAAAGATAAGCTCCATAATTCTCTTTGACGACGTTCACACGGCGGATGCCTGGGACGTGCTTAACGAGTACACAAAAATTCCCGTTGAACACGTTATGACGGAAAGAGTAAAGCAGAATAAATCCCTTGTGGATATTAAGCTTACTGCAAGAGCCTGCCTTGAGCATTATAAAAACCACGTTGACTCCTTTATAATAGTATCAAGCGACTCCGATTATTGGGGACTTATCACCTCCCTTTCCGAGGCAAGGTTTCTTGTTATGATAGAAAGAGAAAACACCAGCAACGATTTAAAGAAGGCATTGGTGGATGCCGGTATTTTCTACTGCTATATTGACGATTTCTACACAGGTAACACCCAGGAAATCAAAATGAATTCTCTCTACTCGGAGATGAATAAGTATATTGACTCCCACGTTGACCTTAACTTATGGGATATGCTGGAAAGCGCTTTGAAATCCGCCAGAATATTTATGCCTGATGATGAAAAAAGGCAGTTCTATAACAAATACGTAAAGTCATTAAAAATTAACGTAGACGAGAAAGGTAACGTTAATTTTGAGCTAAAAAGAAAACAGTATTAAGCTTTTAAGGGGAACACAAAAACGTGTTTCCCTTATTTTTTTAAATAAGAGCTATGTTATTTTCAATTTATTATTGCTTATTTCAAAGAAAAGTTTTATCATATAAATAATAATCTTTATTGAACGGAGATAAAGCTATGACACTTAAAACTACTTTAGTAAGTTCACTTGAAAAGACTTTTACAAAAACAGGTATTAAGGAGGAAGGTACCAGCTTTTCCACAGCCTTGAAGGGTGAAATTTTAAGCTTTCAGCTTGCCTGTTTTTTAGAGGATAATAGCGCTGAAAGAAGATCTCACTTTACTCTTGAAATAGAAAGTGAACTTAAAGATCACATCAACTTCTATATTGTTAAGGAAATTCCCGTAAGACTTCCTGCATTCCAGGTAAGTGACGATTACTACATAAGCAAAGATGCCGGACTTTACCCCGACGTGCTTGAAAAGGCACCCTGGAAGGAAGTAACCCTTACAGTTAATAACTGGAAGAGCTTCTGGTTTGAGGTTAATATCCCCGAAAATATTAAAGCAGGCGTATACCCCATAACCGTAACTCTCAAAAATGGTGATTTTGAAAAAAGCGAAACCTTCACATTGGAGGTTATCGATGCAGTTATGCCCAAGCAGGAGCTTATTTGTACTCATTGGTTCCACTACGATTGCCTTGCTACGTGGTATAAAACTCCCGTTTTCAGCGAAGAGCATTGGGAAATTGTTGAAAATTATATGAAAGCTTACCGCAAATACGGCAGCAATATGATTTTAACTCCCGTTATCACTCCCGCTCTTGATACCGACGTTGGCTCCGAAAGACCTACAGCTCAGCTTGTAGATATTACTTTTGAAAACAATGAATACATCTTTGGTTTCGATAAGCTTACACGCTTTATTGATCTTGCTCACAAATATGATATAGAATACTTTGAAATTGCACATCTTTTCACTCAGTGGGGCGTTGAATTTGCTCCCAAGGTAGTAGATACAAAGGGCAATAAGCTTTTTGGCTGGGAAACCAAAGCAAACAGCGAAGAATACAAGTATTTCTTAAAGTGTTTCCTTACCGCTTTAAAAGCTAACTTAAAGGATAAGGGCGTGCTTGAAAAGTGCTATTTCCATATTTCCGATGAACCTAACGACAGTCATCTTGAAAATTACAAATCCGCCAAGGATAGCGTAATTGATATCATAGGCGATTGCCACATGATGGATGCTCTCTCCCACTATGAATTCTACGATATGGGTCTTGTTAAAACACCCGTTTGTGCTACAAACGCAATTGAGCCTTTCCTTGAAAACAAAGTAGAAGATTTATGGGCTTACTACTGCTGCGGTCAGGGCAACAAAAACGTAAGTAACGGCTTTATCGCAATGCCCACAGCAAGAACAAGAATTTTAGGCTTACAGCTTTTTAAATACGATATCAAGGGCGTCTTACAGTGGGGCTATAACTTCTGGTACGGCGAGCATTCACGCTACCAGATTGACCCCTATTTCACAGCAGACGGTGACGAAACCTGGCCTGCAGGTGACCCCTTCCTTGTATACCCCGGCTTCGATAAAAATCCTGTGCTTTCATTAAGACTTTTAGTATTTAACGAAGCTATTCAGGATTTAAGAGCACTTAATTTACTTGCTTCCTTTATGGGCAGGCAGGAAACTATTAAGTGGCTTGAAAAGCTTTCAGGACAAGAGATAACTTTCTCAAGCTATCCCTTAGGCAGAAAATACCTTCTCTTTATCCGTGAGGAGATAAATAAGAAGATTAAGGAGTACCTTAAGTAAACTTAACTGCAATCACCAATGTACACTACGGACAGGTGTAAAACCTGTCCCTACGTTTTTGTATTCAATCCCATTAATTCTTCGCAAAAGCTCAGAAAGGCAATGTTTTGAATTCATTTTTTAGAGGTTTAAAATCGAGTATACCTATTGGCTTAGGTTATTTATCCGTATCTTTTACATTCGGAATTATGGCGGTTTCCATAGGTTTTAGCTGGTGGCAAGCGCTGATAATTTCAATGACCACAGTTACAAGCGCGGGTCAGTTCTCGGGTATTAATACTATGGTTTTCCCCGGGCAATATATCGAGATGCTTATCTCACAGCTTACAATAAACGTGCGTTACAGCTTTATGTCCGTTTCCCTTTCCCAGAAAACCGACAGCAAGTTTAAGGGCATTTACCGCTGGCTTCTTGGATTCTTTATGACGGATGAAATTTTCGCCGTGGCAAGTGCAGAGAAGGAAGTCAGGCGCTCCTTCTTTTTCGGACTCTCCATTATTCCCTATTTAGGCTGGTCCCTGGGCACTTTAATGGGTGCATTGATAGGCTCTTTCCTGCCGGAAATATTAATGGACTCCCTGACTATAGCCATTTACGCCATGTTTATTGCAATTGTTACACCTAAAGCAAAAACGGAAAGAAACGTACTGTTTGCCGTGCTTATATCCGTAGTTTTAAGCTGTGCTTTCTATTACTTACCGCTTTTAAACAGTATATCAAGCGGTCTTAGCGTAAGTATATGTGCTATTTTAGCGGCTGTGATTGCAGCTTTGTTCTTCCCCATTAAATCGGAAGGAAGTGAAAATAATGGATAACAAGGAATTTTTCATCTACCTTCTTTTAATGGCAGGCTCTACTTATTTAATCAGAGCAGTACCCTTTGCTGTAATAAAAAGAAAAATTGAGAACCCTTTTATCAACTCCTTCCTTTATTACATTCCCTTTACCGTTTTAACGGTTATGACGGTGCCTGCCGCTTTATACGGCGATTACAGTATGATAGCTGCTGCGCTGGGTTTAATTGCAGCTATAATTTTAGCTGTTAAAAACGTAGGTCTCACGGGCGCCGCCCTTACCTGCTGCGGAGTTGTGTTTGTGACCGATTTAATTTTAAGTATGATATGAAAAAAGCAAATTCTGACTGTAAATAAAACTTACAAAATATAAAAATAAAGCTCTCTGCTGAAATTCAGCAGAGAGTTTTTTGTTACTTGCGGGTAGGCTTTACGTTTGATGCAGGAGTGATATTGCCATCAATAACACCATTTTCTACTTCGAAAGCTTTTATTTTTTCTCTTATCAATACAAGCACCTGGCTGTTTACGCTTCTGCCTTCGTAATCAGCAATGTGTGTGATTTTATTTAACATTTCTTCTTCAATTCTTATTGAAACACTCTTGATAGCCATAATTTCACCTCATAATAAATATATTGTATATTTATTTTAGAAGTATTATGTGTTACAATGTTTGAAATAGATACACAGTATATCCATCTTATTTTAAGGAGAATGCTATGAAGGGAAACATCTGCTGTTTTATCGGTCACAGAACTATAATCGAAACCGAAAAATTAAAAACCCATCTTATTAAGATAATCGAAAAACCGGTCACAGATGAAAATGTTGACACCTTTCTTTTCGGAAGTAAGAGCCGTTTTAACAGCCTGTGTCTTGAAGCTGTAACCGAAATGAAAGAAAAATACCCACACTTAAAACGAATTTATGTGCGGGCTGAATATCCTTATATAAGCGAACAATATAAAAACTACTTACTTGAAAACTACGAGAACACCTATTACCCCGAAAGGATAATGAATTCAGGTAGAGCTGCTTATGTAGAGCGCAACTACGAAATGATAGATAACAGTCATTTTTGCATAGTCTACTACAACGAACAAAGTGCCCCTACTACCCGCAAAAGCGGCACCAAAATTGCCCTTAATTACGCTGTAAAACAAGGTAAAAATATCATAAGAGTATTATAAAACTTTTAAGGAATCCATGCTCCTTCGTGCCGAAATCGTTTTCGACGTGCTTGACGCTTACTTAAAGGGCGAAAGAAAGAACGTTATTCTGTGATATAATTAATACCGATACAAAAAGGAAGAGAAGCATTTAACTTCTCTTCCTTAATTTTTGCTCAGTTTAATATTAATATGAAAGCGTGGGGTCCTTATATTCACCGGGAACAATGTTATGGGCTGATGATTTAGTGTGGAAGAAAGTATCGCTGCCTTCCCTTTTATAATAGAAACCGAAAGGCGCGATGTAATAAAGCTTGTGCTCCGCATCCACATTTGCATAATAAGAGGGGTTACATAAGGAAAAAGTGCTTACGTTATAGCCATAGTCAAACGAGCCTCCGTAAAGCTCTACGATTATCCATCCGTTTACTTCGTATGTTTCACCGCCGGATTCGTAAAGGTCGTCCGATTTATAGGTTACATCCACAGCATTAGGCAGGTCTGTATCTATATCGTGGAGTATCTTATAACCGGTTATCTCCACCTCATAGCCTTCAACATCCAGAATATACTGCGCCGCAAAAGCCTTTACCCTTTCAATATCCTCCTCGGTAAGCACTTCTTTTACACTGTCGGAATTAAAAGTAGTGTTTATTTCTGTACTGCCGCAGGAAGTAAAGCTTATTAACAGTGCAAATGACAGTAGTAAAACCAAAATTTTTCGCATTCTTTTTACATACCCTTGCCCTCACAAAGGCTCTCCTTTTTATTTTCATTAAATAAGACGAGAAAAGAAAGGGAATCTTACTTAAATTTTAAATAAAAGGAAAAGAATATTTCATCTGCAATAATTGTCCTTCACGGGTGGACAGTTATATTTACTCGCAGAAGGTTTCACGCATAAACTTGCCTGCTACCTTTACATTCTCAGTAAAATCAGGAAAACCTGCTTCAGCGGTTACACGCTCAGTATAGCCGATATCCTTAAGTGCCTTTGCAAAATCCTT
>JAGBID010000225.1 GCA_017935165.1 Clostridia bacterium | reverse complement strand
CGCCGTAAGGCGAATAAAACTGGGAGACTTCCTTATGAGAAGTCTCCCTAAACCTGTCCCTACTTATTTGTAATTTATAAACTTATCAGCTCTGCCATACCGCCTGAGGGGATGGGAAGAAGGTTTACTCCTGAAAGAAGCTTTGTCTCCTTACTGATAACTTCGCCGCAGCAGTTCATAATTTTTACTTTAAACTCGCCTTCAAGCTCCAGAAGCACACGGTTTGCTGTAGTACCGTTTACAATATACATTTTCTCCTTCTTTTCGGGAGCGATGCACTTATCCTCAAGGTAAACGGCTGCAATGTTTTCCCCGCCCTTTACGGACTCCGCCCAGGTATAATTCATATGGGGGTCATAGGGTCTTAAATCACCGCTAAGCAGAGTTTCGCGCTTTTCATTCATAAAGTTAAGGTAGAAAAGGCTCATTTTTCTTGTCTTGTCGTTTAAAGAATCAAGCTTTGCTGAGTACTGCATAACTGTATAGAGTATGCTTATTATCTGCAAAGCGTCCTTTTCGGCACTTTCATCCTTGTGCCACATAAGCATATCGGAGTGGACGGGACTATCACCCATAAGCATTCTTAAGTCGAAGGCGCCTATACGGTTTCTTATATAGTCGCCGGGGCAGTCGCCTACCCTGAACATATTACCAAACTTACGCATATGGGGACCAATGTAGCTCTGCCTGAATTCAAGAAGGATATCAGGCTTAATTTCAGTCAGCTTATTAATTGTTGTGGTCATAAATACATCAACCGCATCCTGCAGGGAGGGGATATCCATCTTCTCGTTATAGGGTGCGTTTCTTACGTCGTCATACCAGGAATCGATAAAGTCCAGCTTGAAGCCGTCAAGCTTCCACTGGGTAAGAGCTTTTACGTACTTATCTAAAAGGTACTCTCTTACCTCTTTGTATCTGGGGTCAAGAACAAATTCGTTAGCTCTATGATTTGCGCGCAGGAACATTGTGTTAAACTTCTCGTAAGCCTTCGTGAAGGTGCCAACGAAAGGTACGCTGTACCACAAAACGTACTTCATTCCTATATCGTGAACGCGCTTGACGTGAGCTGCCATATCGGGGAATTTGCCATCAAAAGGCTCCCAGTCGCCGCAATAGGCATAGCCGCGGTTACCGTCGCTTGTCTGCCAGCCGTCATCCACAATGCAGACGTTAAAGCCTGCTTCCTTGGCACGCTTACACTCCTCCTCCACATTATGTTCGTTTACTACCTGATGGAATGAGTACCAGAAGGAGTAGACGGGTTCCTTTGCACTTTCGGGTACAAAATGCGGCTTCATACCAAGGCTTTCCCACCAAAGGGAAACATCCTTTAAGGCTTCGAAAACATAAATATCTCGCTTATCAATATAGATGCTTAAGGTGGTTTCGTATTTTTCTGTAAACTGGCGTGTGCCCATAGTGAACTTGATTTCAACCTCGCCGTTTTCTTCCACAATACCGCCCTTAAGCCTTGTGAGCATTTTGGCTTCGCTTAAGGCGATGGTGAATTTATTCTTGCTCTGACCATCGTAGAAACAGTTCACGGGCGCGCCGTTGGCAATTGAGTGGTTAACAAAGCCACTCCAATCAGGGTTAATGTTGCGTTCATTGCCGCATTTAGGGTGGAAGCCGTACATAATGCCCACTAAAGGAGTGTAGGTTTTGAAGGTGAATTCATCATCCTGCAAAGCGTTTTCCTTAGTCCAGCTCAGCTTATAATTATAGACGGTTACGCCATTTTCTTCCTTTTTGTTTGAAAGAATGGCGTTCATTCCTGCTTTAAAGCTGATTTCAAATATTTCTGATTTCATATATTTTTCCTTTCTTATATGCCTAATAAAAAATTTTCGTACATATCACCGAAGTCGTCGTAGAAGGTGGGGTTGCCGCCGTTGGTGCTTTTCATGGCGTTGTCCATATATTCAAGTCCTACGGAAAAAAGCTCGCCAAGGTAAAGCTCCACCCCGTTATCCCTTGCAATTTGGCAGAAGCTTGCCATGGGGTCCTCGCTGTTTCTTGTTTCCAATAATGCCTTTTTTAATTTTTCGTCATTTTTCGCCTTTTCTTTCAAGGCTTCAAGCTTTTGAAATGTGTTCATAGTTTAGTCCATGTGTATAAATCTGATATTATAGGTCTGTTTACCTAAATTAGTTTCGTAATCAAAGAAGGTTCTTTCAGGGTCTCTTATGGCTTTATCGCCAATAAGGGACATTAAAGTAATGTGTCGGGTCTCAAAAGTTCCCGTGTTTTCGTCTAAGTCAATCACTCTGCCGCCGCGAAGATCATCGTGGGCTGTCATATCAAAGCCTATACAGCTGTCGTAAGCCAAGGTGATGCCGCAGTATTTACCCTGGAAATTATTAAGGTGTTCGTGTCCGCAGAAAATACCCTTTACGTCACCGCGCTCCAAGCAGGCAAAGAAAAGGCCTGAATTTAATTCGCTGTAACCCATACTGTCACGGCTGTCGCCAATCATTTTGGTTTCCTCGGGATTCCTTACGATATGGTTAAACTCTATGCAAGGGTTGTGCATACACAAAATTGCAGGAATTTTACCACCCTTTTCCCTTTCCATATTAAGTGAGGTGTTAAAATACCACATAACCTGGCTGAAGAAGGGCATAGCCTGGCCGCTTCTTCTGCAGAAAGGACGTGGCAGCACGATGTTGTCATCCTCTTCCTTAATACCGAATTCTTTTACATACTCACTTTTCCAGTTATTGGAGTCAAGGGCGAAAATGTTATAGGCAACGCTATCATCCTTACTTGAGAGGACGGGCAAAACGTAATTGCCAACGCCGTAAAGACCCTCAGGGCCTTTTTCCGCCAGACAGTCAGGAAGCATTTTATATATCTCAAACTGCTCCGCTTTCGTAAGATTTCGCTCCTCATCGTGGTTGCCGTTGACAAATGCCCAGGGGATATTTCTTTTGTTTATCGGCTCCATTATCTCCTTAAGGGTCTCATAGGAACGTTTTATATCTTCTTCCTTTGGAATTTCCTCGCCGTCACCTGCGCTTATACATTGGTCGCCGCCCAGCATAACGAAGTCGGGCTTTGTTTCATTCAGCAAAACCTCAATGCCATCTATCATCTTGTGGCGGAATTTAGCCACACCCACGCCGTTGAAATTGCCAAGGCTGTGGAAATCCGAAATCATCAATATTCTGAACCTGCCGTTTTCGTTAAAACGCAGGGTTTTGTTCACACTGTCATACATATTTTTCTTCCTTCCTGCTAAAGTAAGCGCGCAAATTTTCTATGTTTATTTTACCATATTCCAAAAATATTTCTATAAATTATATTAATCACTTGTATGCAGGATTTTAAGATAAAGTAAACACAGGTAGAGTATAAACCTCCCCCCTGTGTTTATGCATCAATTATTTTTATACAGAATTTTTTTAAAAGAAATCGATTAAGTCAATAACGTTTAAATTTCAGTATACTTATAATTTAATATCTATTGTTTCACTTTTACTTTGTCCCTTTGCAGCGTATACGAAAGCTTTGCCCCTTGCCAAATTGCCAAACTTTACCTCAAGCTCTACCTTCGAATCCGCAGCACTTGCTATGTTTGTACAGAACACCTTTATGCCTTCAACGGTATGAACTACAATAAGACGTACGGTAACGCCGTCTGTTTCCGTCTCTCGCCAAACGTTACAGTCGGAGTCAGGCTTTGACCATTTGGTTTTTGGCAGCTCAACTCCATTCACTTTTGCAGTTATTTCTAAATCATATTTCTCGCCGTTAAAGGTTGCAAACAGCTTGGTACCCCTTGCGTATACTCTGCAGTTACAAGCAACAGCAACGCCAAGTCCACCTTGTCCGTATCCGTTGCCGCAGTAGAACATATATCTTTTTCCGTCTTTATTAAAAACGCAGGGATACTCCGCCATCTGATTATCCCAGGTATAATAAGGCTCTGTCATATCAAGGTGGCGTGTCCTTGGACCAAAAGCTAATTCATCCGCGTAACACTCACCTACGCTCCAATCAAGTCCGTCATCCGATTCACCGTAACAGATGCTGTAAAATCCCCAACGGGTTCCGATGCAAGGATACCAGATTTTATACACACCATCCTCATATACACAGGGACCGCAGGTAACTCCAACATCCTTATAGTCTTTTTCAGGGTCGCGAAGCAATATTGCGCCTCGTTTTTCCCAATGGATTCCATCTTTGGACGCAGCAATACACATACGTTTTTGTTGGTCTAAAAAGTGCTCGGAGCCAACAGTAGGGCAACCGCCGTAGTACCACCTTAAAGTTCCGTCAGGTAAAGTTACTATTCCTCCGCCTGCGATACCGAGTTCATCGGGTGCACCAGGTACGCCTGAGGGAGCAAGTACGGGGTTATCAGGATATTTTTCCCAATGGATAAGGTCATCGGATGTAGCAAGACCCAAACCGGGAAAAGCAGCAAGACCTTTACCAATACCGTTGTGTCCTGAATAATACATGTGCCATTTATCCTTAACTTTGATCACTATAGGAAGAACGCACCAATTTCCGTCGAAGGAACCCCACTCGCCGTTATTTACAACTATTCCCTTGTATTCAGGCTTTGAAAAATCTCCATCCTTAAAGATGATAAGACGGATAGTTATTCTTCCGTGCTGATTATTGCCTGCGTAGAAGAGATAGATATCATTGTCAAGCTTTATGACATTTGGGTTCATTATTGTTGAATGACCGTATTCCCCACCCGGTTTTATGATTGCATCGCCAAGGCGGCGCCACGCGGTATTGTATTTAAGCATTTCGCTTTTCATAATGACATCTCCTTAATTACCTTAGACTATAGTATCCTTGTTTTATTCATCATTCACTGCGTAAATTTCTGTTTAACATACAGAATGTGAACTGTGTTTTTATTTTAATGAAATAAATATTTTTTTCTATAAATTATTTTAATCAATTGTATGCAGGATTTTAAGATGATGTATGAAGAATTTTATTGCGCCGCAGTGGTGGGAGTGTTCGTAGGGACAAGATTTACAATTTCGAAGAAATTTGCTGTCACGAAATTCCATCAGGAATTTGATTAAATAATGGTTTATATTTACAGTGATTTTAAAGGGCACCCGCAAGGACGCCCCTACGACAAGTCTTCCCCTTTCACTACACTCAAGGGGAAGCCTGTTTTGCCGTGCGCAGACTGTTCTCTCTTCGCTTAATTCTACAACCCCTCCGATGGAGTTCTCGGCTCCATAAATTCGAAGAATTTTAGCAAGAGGGAGCTGGATTTTGAAAAGTGTCTTGTCCGCTTTTCAAAAGACTGAGGGGT
>JAGBID010000224.1 GCA_017935165.1 Clostridia bacterium | reverse complement strand
TTCTGCGTTCTATCATAAAACTCGTCCCCTGCAAGCAGATATCTGAACAATATATGCTCACAGCCATAGTTTTCATAGTATGAAGCACCATCATTGCCCATACAGGTATCAAAATCCCAAACGGGACCAAGATGAATAACATCCTCTTCTCCATCCTTATACCAATAGAAGCTTGTAGCAAATGACTCTCTGTTCTGGACATATTCATTTATAAGATAATACTTAATAAAAGAATCTACATCTATCATCCTGCCAAGCTCCTCAAGAGTTACTTTTGAAGGCGGAGTAGTATATAGGTATGTTATAAGTTCATCTACATTTTTCGAAAAATCCTCAGAAGCTGCTTTAACAAGAGCTGGTTTAACTTTGTTCATATCCTTTACCACAAAATGTCTCTGCAGCCTTTCATTATAAAACCAGTACTCTTCCTCAGCGTAAAAAGCCTCGTCGTGTTCAAATATTGCACCATAAGTACTTTTCAGATTCAGTCGATTTATATCAGCTTCTACCTTCTCGCCAAAGAGATAAGTACCAAGGTATTCACCTTCTATCCAGAGGTCAACGTATTTTAACTCAGGAACAAAGGCCATATCCATATTTTTTACCATATTATAGACAAGCTGTGTTCTGATCAAGCTATCATCACTGGAACCTGCAAGCAGAACCCAATTTTCAGCCTCATCCATCCCCATAAGAGATATACTTTCGGAGAATTTCAGCTGATAACCCTTTTTATCATAGACTGTCCACGTGGAATTTCCTCTGCCTTTAATCTGCACTCCTCCGGCAAGAGAAACGCTGTACTGATTATTCGGGTCTGATATATACATACTGTTGCCGTAATAAACAACGTCCTTATCTTTATGGATGTTATCCAGTGTAGTATCTGCAAGATCAATATAGATACTTGGCAGCTCAGACTTCATTATTATGACTTTATAAACACCATTAACAGTTTTTACATCAAGCTGTGTGTTTCCATCCGAAAAAGCCGCTTCCACAGATATGGAATCATCAACTACCCTGCCGTGTGAAACACTTTCTATCTTTTCCTTGGAATAAAGTGTCACATCTTCAAAATCATCACTACCGGTTACGAAAAGATACCACAGGCCATCCTTCTCGTTTTCATAAGCGTTTAACAGGCGTCCGTGGGAATCGTATGTATAGAAAAGTATATTTCCTTCATTCTTAAATCCTGCACTAAAAACAAAGATAAGTACTATTGTTAATGCGGTAATCACAGCTGTAATTATAAACTTTATCAGTCTGCTTTTCATACAATCCCTCCTTTTCAAACACTGATTCCGTAAAATTGTAAGTTAACACATATTACTCCATTTTACTAAGCTATCATTATTTTAACATAAATGTGATTATTTTCAACCTTTTTAGCGGTTTTAGCAAATATATCTTCAGAATTTATTGCCATTATTCCAATACGCAAAAAAAGAAAAGGCGGCAAGCCTGAGCTCGCCGCTTTATTTCCATAAAGTAAATTTAATTTTATCTTAAGCAGCTATACCAGCCGATGCCCTGGTATTCCCAGCCGGCAGCGATAAGGATATCGCGCTCTTCCTTACTGCCTGTGAAGTGGTATGCACCGCAGGTTGCGTTAGGGTTATGCAGGCGGTACTGAGCAACTTCGTCCTCGCCTGCTGAGTTGAAGGCAACGCCTTCGTAGTTCCAGTCTTCGGAGAGAAGCTTTGCTTTCTCAGCTTCGTCCATTGTATAAAGATGCTCACCCGTCTTAGGCTCGTAAAGTCTGTAAACAGGCTTACCAACAACGGGGAAGTTAAAGGCTACGCCCTCATAATGCCAGCCTGCATTAACGAGGATATCCCTCTCCTCCGTACTGCCCGTGTAGAAGTGTTCGCCCGAATTGGGGTTATACATTCTATACATGGGAGTTGTTTTAATAACTCTTACGTAACCGCAGACGTTACAGCTTGTGTCCGCGCTGTTGGAATAAGTGTGATTACCCGTGGGATCCGTGTAATTCAGCTTGTAGCTATAGTCGCAATATTCACATTTATAGGTGGTAAATCCCCTATCCGCACAGGTGGGAGGCGTTACCGTACCCTTGAAGCTATGTCCTTTTGCCGACGTAAAATCCGCCTTATGGGAGGCAAGGCAATTAATACAGGTATAAACCGTATATCCGCCGCTTTCACAGGTGGGTAAAACTACCTCTGTTTCATAATTGTGACCTAAGGCAGGAACTATGTCCGCCTTTTCCACAGCATAACCGCAGGTTTTACATCTGTAAGTTGTATAACCCTCCTTCTCACAGGTGGGCGCTGTTACCGTTGTTTCAAAGTCGTGACCCTTAGAAGTAACATAATCTGACTTATAACTATCCTCACAGACTGTGCAGGTGTATGTTGTATAACCGTCTGCGGTGCAGGTGGGTTCCTTTACTACAGATGTATAGTTATGTCCCTTGGCAGAAATTATTGACTGGGCTGTTAAAACTTTACCGCAAACTGAGCAGATGACACCATCGGTTTTTCCTTCCTTGTCACAGGTTGAATCATATCCCTCTACGATCTTTTCGGTATGTCCCGTGGCAGGGATAATTTCCTGCTTAGTTAAAACAAGTCCGCAAGTTTCACAGTGGGAGCCTTCTGTCAAGCCTTCCTGAGTACAGGTGGGAGCTTTAGCGCTGTCAACTGTTTCCTTGTGGCCCTTGGCGTCCGTGTAATCGCTTACATAACTATGACCGCAATCAAGGCAGGTATAGGTGGTAAATCCGCCATTAAGACAATCGGGCTCGGTAACAACCGTAAAATAATTATGACCCTTTGCTTCAATTATCACCTGAACTTCCATAACCTCGCCACACCTGCTGCAATGGGAGCCTTCAGAAATACCCGGCTCGGTGCAGGTTGGCTCCACCATTTCATCGACAACTATGCTGTGACCTAAATAATTTATAACCTCAGTTTCAAAATAATCACAGCGTGAGCAATCCCTCTGCTTCTCGCCGTTTTCCGTGCAGGTGGGCGCAACGGTTTCACAATATTCACCCATATCGTGACCAAGCTTTTCTATAACTTCCTGCTTTATTAAGACTTCGCCGCAAATTTCACAGTGGCTGCCATCAGTTAAACCATCCTCCGTGCAGTTGGGTTCATAGCCTGAATCCGCCGCTTCACTGTGCCCGTGCATATCACAGTAAGTTTCGCCTATCCAGGTAATATTGCCGCCGTAGTCAAGCTTTTTTGTATCATCCCAGCTTTCATCGGTAACAACATAGTAGGCTGCGGCTTCAAGGCTCATAAAAGCCTTTTCGTTTATAGCAGGAGCGCTTCCTTCAAAAATAATCTCGGTAAGATTTTCGCAGTTATATAAAGCATACTTGCCTATAGAGCTTACGTTTTTCGGGAAGATAATTTTCTCAATGCCTGAACCCCAGAAAGCAACATCCGATATTGTCGTTATGCTTTCAGGCAAAATGATTTCCTTAACATTCACTAATCCCCTAAAGCTATTTGCACCTATTACTTCAACACCTTCTGAAACTCTGACCTCAGTTATCTCGTTTAAGTAATCATACCAAGGTACGGTTTTCTCGGTGTAATCATCCATGGCACCGCTGCCTGTTATATATAGTATGCCATCCTTTATATACCAGTTTATATTTTCACCGCATTTACCGCCGACAGCCTCACATATAACGCAGACACCGTCCACATAGCTGTGACTTTCGCCGTCAACAACATAACTTTCCGCTGAAATATGCAAGGGACTTTTTTCGTCTGTTCCCCATAAAGCAAAAGTGTCGTCACTATAGGTGTATGTACTTCCTGCAAGAGTATAAGCGGAAATATCACCTGAAGCCGCCGCTATAAATACTCTGTTATCACCGTAAGAATCCGAGTTTGTTACATCCGCAATATAATTCCTGCCCTTTATATTTACTATGTTCCACATATGGTTACCGCCCGACAAAGCGCCGATAGCCGCGTAGCATTTTACGTCACAGCTGAAATCGGACATATCACAAAGGTACAGAAAAGCCTTTGAATAGCCTTCGCAGACCACCTTTGTGCTTTCGTCACCGTCGAACACGTTTATCAGCTGCCAGGGACTGTTATCGAAGGAGAAATTTCCGCTTGAAGCGGCGCTGTAATCGTAGGAAGTCAGGGCGCATATCTCATTTTTATATGCAAGGAGCTTGTCGTAATCCTCAAGAGAACTATACTTTTCGATAATTTCCTTCGTCTTCTTTGAAGCCGCCAACGCATCTTTTATGTATCCTACGTTAAGAGTGGGAGCTGATGCGTCATAATCTGCAGGCTGGTAATTTTCTGCGACTGCAAACTTAAATGAATATTTCGTTATGGTATAGAGATTTCCGCTTCTTGAAAAGGAGGCGCTTTGCTTTAATCCCGTGACCTTATCGTACCAGAATAATTCAAGAGGTAAATCGTGAAGTAAGGCTTCCACAACGTTTTCTGTTTCCATTTGAGCTGTAAAAAGAGCAAAAGCTTCGTTTACACTTTCAGCTTCAAAGCTTAATATGGCGCCTTTCTCAGTCAGCTTATTAAGGTCAACTTCAAACGCAGTGCTTAAAACCTCGTTCTCTGTTTCAGTATAACAAACCCCTTCAATATCCTTCTTTAAAACATCATAAAGTGCCTTGGGGATTTCAGACAGTTTCTCACCTGCCAAGGTACCGAAGAAAGATACTTCCTCCCCGTAAAAAAGCTTATCTAAAAAGCCTTCGTAAAGCTCGTCGTTTTCTGAATCCGCCTTTTCATTATATATGGAGTTGCTTATTTCCGTTTCTTCAATTACAGTATCCGAAAAAACAACCGTCTGGCTGAATATAATCAGAAACGATAAAAGAACCGCCGCTATTCTTTTTAAACTCAAATTACTCATTTTCCACCTCGCAGGATTTACTGATTTGATTTTATCACGATTTTGTTTCACCTGCAAGTGTCAAGGCTACGTGATTCTCATTATTCTTGACTTAGGCTACCTTTACGAGTATAATGTTAATAATAGGATATCTATGTCCTTTTGCAGAAATATAAAAGTCACAGGACAAAAAAATGATTAAAGCATTGATCACTATTTACAACCCCGGAGAAAATATCTCAGAAAATATAATACAGATTGCAAAACAGACGGATTTTTTATACATCTGCGATAACAGCCTTAACTCCCACGAGGATATGTTCCTCGGCAAGGATTTTTCAGGCAAGCTCTGCTACGTTTATTTTGGTAAAAACCTGGGACTTTCAGGAGCTTTCAACCGTATTTTAAAAAGCAAGGAATATAATTTCAGCGATGAGGATTATATTTTCTTCTTCGACCAGGATACCTTTATAAGTGACGGTCACATTGAAAATATGATAAATGAATACGAAGCTTTGGAAAAAGACGGTATAGATATAGGCAATATAGGTCCCACCTTTTTCAACACAAGCAACAATGTGATTGAAACCCCAAGGCTTAAGAAGGATATAACAGAGGACACCTGGGAAGTAAACGGTATAATCACTTCCTCCATGCTTTGTAAATATAAAAACCTTAAGGAAGTCGGCTTCTGGAATGAGAGAGTTTTCCTTGATATGGCGGACTGGGAATTAAGCTGGCGCTTAATGGCAAAAAAGCACAAATGCCTTATGACAAAAAAGGTTGTGTTCAGACATTCAATAGGTATAGGCGAAAAGAAAGTCGGTCCCCTGCATTTAAGAGTAGGACACACCTACCGAGAATATTACCAGATGCGTGAATGCTTATACCTTTTATTTAAGAAATACACACCCTTTATTTACAGAGTGCGTTTCCTTGCGATGATATTCATTCGCTCACCCTTACACCTCATTTTCTTAAAGGATAGAAAAAAGCGCATAAAATTTATCTTCAAGGGACTTGGTGATTATTTCAGAAAAGTTACCGGGCCTATTGATCCCGAATTTTTAAATAAAAATAAGTAATCAGATTTCAGGAGGCAAACATGAAAGGTATTATACTCGCCGGCGGTTCCGGTACAAGACTTTACCCCCTTACAAAGGTTACGTCCAAGCAACTTTTACCCATTTACGACAAGCCTATGATCTACTACCCCATGTCAGTACTTATGAGCGCAGGCATCAGGGATATACTCATCATCTCCACCCCTCAGGATACACCCAGATTTATGGACCTTTTAGGGGACGGAAATCAGTTCGGCGTTAATTTAAGCTATGCCGTACAGCCTTCTCCCGACGGTCTTGCACAGGCATTCATAATCGGCGCCGACTTTATCGGTGACGATACTGTTTGTATGGTTCTGGGTGATAATATTTTTGCCGGTCACGGACTTAAAAAGAGATTAAAAGCGGCTGTAGAAAATGCAGAAAGCGGTAAAGGCGCCACTGTTTTCGGTTATTACGTAGACGACCCCGAAAGATTCGGTATTGTAGAATTTGACAAAAACGGCAGAGCTATATCCATTGAGGAAAAGCCTTTAAAACCCAAGAGCAACTACTGTGTAACAGGTCTTTATTTCTATGACAACCGTGTTGTAGAATACGCTAAAAATTTAAAGCCCTCCGCAAGAAACGAGCTTGAAATTACCGACCTTAACCGCATCTATTTGGAACAGGGCGAGCTTAACGTTGAGCTTTTAGGTCAGGGCTTTACATGGCTTGATACAGGTACCCACGAAAGCTTAGTGGAAGCTACCAACTTTGTTAAAACCATTGAAACACACCAGCACCGCAAAATTGCCTGCCTTGAGGAAATAGCTTACTTAAACGGCTGGATAACCAAGGAGGACGTTTTAAAGGTTTACGAGGTACTTAAGAAAAACCAGTATGGTCAGTACCTTAAAGACGTACTTGACGGCAAATATATTGATAAAATTTAATTCAAGGAGCTAATTATGACAATTATCGTAACAGGCGGCGCCGGCTTTATCGGCTCCAACTTTATATTCCATATGCTTAAAAAATACCCCGACTACCGCATTATCTGCCTTGATAAACTTACCTATGCAGGTAATCTTTCCACACTTAAGCCTGTAATGGATAATGAAAACTTCAGATTTGTAAAGCTTGATATCTGTGACAGAGAGGGTGTGTACAAGCTTTTTGAAGAGGAAAAGCCCGATATGGTAGTCAACTTTGCCGCCGAAAGCCATGTTGACCGCTCTATCGAAAACCCCGAGGTCTTCCTGCAGACTAATATTTTGGGTACTCAGGTGCTTATGGACGCCTGCCGCAAATACGGCATAAAGCGTTACCATCAGGTATCCACCGACGAAGTTTACGGTGACCTTCCCCTTGACCGTCCCGATTTATTCTTTACTGAGGAAACACCCATCCACACAAGCTCACCCTATTCTTCCTCAAAAGCAGGAGCTGACCTTCTGGTACTTGCCTACCACCGCACTTACGGTTTACCCGTAACAATTTCCCGCTGCTCAAATAACTACGGTCCTTACCACTTCCCTGAGAAGCTTATCCCTCTTATGATAGCTAATGCATTGGCAGACAAGCCCTTGCCCGTTTACGGTGAAGGCTTAAACGTTCGCGACTGGCTTTATGTTGAGGATCACTGCAAGGCTATTGACCTTATCATCCATAAGGGAAGGGTCGGCGAGGTCTACAATATCGGCGGTCACAACGAGATGAGAAACATCGATATCGTTAAAATTATCTGCAAGGCTCTCGGTAAGCCTGAAAGTCTTATCACATATGTTAAAGACCGTAAGGGTCACGATATGCGCTACGCGATTGACCCCACAAAAATCCACAACGAGCTTGGCTGGCTCCCCGAAACTATGTTCAAAGACGGCATAGAGAAAACAATTAAATGGTACCTTGAAAACCGTGAATGGTGGGAAACAATAATCTCCGGTGAGTACCAGAAATATTACGAAGAAATGTACGGCAACCGCTGATTAATAGGAGTAAATAATGAAAGTTTTTGTTACAGGTGTTTGCGGACAGTTAGGTCACGACGTTATAAACGAGCTTATTTCCCGCGGGTACGAAGCTGTGGGCAGCGATATTGCGCCATCTTATAATGGGATTGAAAACGATAGTCCTGCTTCCGAATGTGAATACGTCTCCCTCGACATTACGGACAGGGAGGCTGTTTTCTCCGTTTTAAATAAATATAAACCCGACGCCGTAATTCACTGTGCAGCCTGGACAGCAGTTGACCTTGCTGAGGATGAGGAGAATATAAAAAAGGTGGAGGCAGTAAACAGCCTTGGCACCAAATATATTGCAGAAGCCTCAAAGGAAATTGACTGCAAGATGCTTTACATTTCTACTGACTACGTTTTTGACGGTCAGGGTGAAACACCATGGCAGCCTGACTGCAAGGATTATAACCCTCTTTCAGTTTACGGCAGAACAAAGCTTGAAGGCGAGAAGGCAGTTTCATCCATTCTTGAAAAATATTTCATTGTACGTATAGCCTGGGTCTTCGGACTTAACGGCAAGAATTTTATAAAAACAATGCTGAACGTAGGTAAAAAGTACGATACCGTCCGTGTTGTTAAGGACCAGATAGGTACCCCTACCTACACCCTTGACCTTTCAAGGCTTCTTGTTGATATGGCAGAAAGTGAAAAATACGGTTATTACCACGCAACAAACGAGGGCGGCTATATAAGCTGGTATGACTTCACCTGCGAAATTTTCCGTCAGGCAGGCTATAGCACAAAGGTAGTGCCCGTAACTACAGCTGAGTACGGCTTAAGCAAGGCAGTCAGACCCTTTAACAGCCGTCTGGACAAAAGCAAGTTAACTGAAAATGGCTTCAAACCTCTCCCCGATTGGAAGGACGCGTTATGCAGATATTTAAAAGCACTTTAAACGGTGAAAACAACGGCAAGGAGAAACTCTATTCAATTAATTTTATAAGAGTTCTCTGCGCAGTCGGTATTGTTTTTTATCACGTATCCTGCCATATTGCACCTACCGGCAACAACTACTTTTTAAATTATGCCAACGGAAATTTCGGCGAACTTTTTGTGGGAATTTTCCTGCTTATATCAGGCGGCGTTTTATACTATAACCATCCGAAAATAGACTCTTTAAAAGCCTTTTACTTCAAACGCTGGAAGGCTATTTTCCCTATGTTCTACGTAACCTGGTTTTACTATTATCTTGATTCCGCCGTAAGCTTTAAATCTCCCTTTTATAAGGGTGTTCCCGCCATATTTTTAAGCATTTTTGGTGTGGACGGTTATTTCAATTACCGTTTCGAAACCTATTATAAAATAGGCGAATGGTTCTTTGGCGCCCTTGTATTTATGTATCTTTTATACCCCTTATTTACATTTATTGTAAATAAACTCCGCTTATGGGTTCTTGTTGCTTTAATCCCTCTTTGGATATGGCAAGTAAGTACGGATATTTTCATAATTCCCGACACAATAAACCTTATTAACGTAAGCTTATTGTTCATATCAGGTATGCTTATTTTTAAATATCGTATTTATGAAAACCTGATAGTAAAAATCCTTTCCCCCGTAATAAGCCTTTGCCTTTTATTGATTCCGATTAAAATTAACACAATTTATATAAATTACTTAACCGTAGTTTTTATTTTTATATCCTTATATACCTTAGGCGAGTTTATTACAAAAAATAAGCTTATCACGAGATTTTTAAATTTTGCAGGCAATTACACTCTGCCTATCTATTTACTGCAGAACACGGTAAGCTTCAGTTTGAATTATTATTTAAAACCTGAATCTTTTAAAGCTTTCTTATTCACCGCTATACTTGTTTTATGTATTTGTGCTTTACATTCCTGGTACTTAACAGCCATAGTAAAGGCGGTTTACAACACAAAGTGGTTTAAGAAAATTGAAGAATTTTTTATGCGCAAAAAAATTAAGGAGAAATAATTATGGGTCAGATTAAAGTTACAAAATGCCCTATTGAGGGTTTATATATCATAGAGCCTGCCGTTCACGGTGACAGCCGCGGCTATTTTATGGAAACTTATAACCAGCGCGATATGCACGAAAACGGACTTAATATGGTATTCGTTCAGGACAACCAGAGTATGTCCACAAAAGGAGTGCTCAGAGGTTTACACTTTCAAAAGGAATATCCCCAGGGCAAGCTTGTAAGAGTAATTAAGGGCAGCGTTTTCGACGTTGCTGTGGACCTACGCGCAGGAAGCGAGACCTACGGAAAGTGGTACGGCGTAGAGCTTACCGAGGAAAATAAAAAACAGTTCTATATAAGCGAGGGCTTTGCCCACGGTTTCCTTGTTTTAAGTGACACAGCTGAATTCTGCTACAAGGTAACCGACTTCTACCACCCCGGTGACGAGGGCGGCTTAGCCTGGAACGACCCTGCCATTGGTATCACCTGGCCTGAGCTTCAGGGTGAATACAAGGGCACAGCATCTGCGGAAGGCTACACCCTTTCTGATGGTACACCCCTTAACTTAAGCGACAAGGACCAGAAATGGCTTGGTGTTAACGATACTTTCAAATTCTGATTTGGAGATTTTATGAGCAAGATATCAGTAGCAATGACAACCTACAACGGCGAAAAATACATAATACCACAGCTTTATTCTGTTTTAAACCAGAGTGTAAAGCCTGACGAGGTTATTATTTGTGACGATTGCTCTACTGATTCCACAGTTTCCCTTATTAATGAATTTATAAATGAAAATAAGCTTACAAATTTCAGGCTTATTTCTAATGAAAATAATCTTGGCTATATTAAAAATTTCAGGAAAGCCATCTCATTAACCTCAGGTGATATTATTTTCCTTTGTGACCAGGACGATATCTGGCAGGAAGACAAGATAAGAATTATGGCTGAGCTGATGGAGAATAACAAGGAAATAAAAGCCTTAGCCTCAGCCTATAAGCTTATTGACGCTGAAGGTAATGAAATCAAGGGCGATTCCGAAAAGTTTTATAACCCGAAAGGTAGCAGCCTTTTATCGAAAGTAAATTACGGCAAGTCCCTTTACTATAATATTGCTCAGGGCTGCGCGGAGGCTGTAAGCTCCGATATAGCCAAAGCATACTGCCAAAGCACAGCGGCTATTCTCCCTCACGACTGGGCATTAAACCTTTTAGCCTATGAAAAGGGAGGCTTATATTTTATAAACCGTGAGCTTCTTTTATACAGACTTCACGGCAATAACACCACGGGAATTTCCGACAAAGGCGCATCTGTAGAAGAAAGAATACCCCGTTTAAAATCCTACGCCGCATATATGAGGGACATAATAAATTTACCCCTTCAAAAAGAAAGTCAAAGTGAATATTTATCTATTGCTTCGTTAACAGAGCACCGCATAAATTTCCTTACAGAGAAAAGACTTTCTTCCTATATAAAAGGCTTTTGTAAGCACTTCACAGTAATCAGAAGGTACTTTTTTATGACCTATTTAAAGGATTTGTACCTTGTTTTGCTTAGAAAAATTTAAACTTACAAATTTACCGAGGCAAACGGCAAATCTTTTACGCATCAAGAATTTACTTTTAATTAAACAAACTTTTCTCAAAGAGGAATTATATGGATTTTAAGAAACTGAAAAAAATACTTATAATAAGTTTAGCTGTTTTCCTTATATTTTCAGCCGTAGTTTACGCCATTTCCTTCGAGCAATTCAGCCATAAGTCAATAACAGGATATGCTCCTGAAGCTGAATCTATTATCGGTGAAATAAGTAGTGGCACCGTAATTAAGGAAAACATAACAGCTGAGGCTGAATATATAGATAAAATCGAAATTATGGCCGGTACTTATGACCGTGTTAACGAAGGCGAGCTGAGCCTTACTATATCAAATTCAGAAAACAGCGAGCTTTTAAAGGAAAGCTTTGACATTTCACTACTGAATAATAATTCCTACACAGTTTATAACTTTAAAAATCCCCTGAAAGTCACTAAGGGCGAAAACTTAACGGTGATTTTAAAGGCTGAAAATTTAGCTGAAAACAGCAGCTTTACCATATATGCAGGCGATCTGCTTAGCTCAAACGGAGAAAACAGCACCTTTATTTTAGGCGGCGAAACCTTAAACGGTACACTTTGCTTAAGGCTTTCAGGCTATAATAACATCAGTTTTTACATCTATTACTGGGCGATTATCTTAAGCCTTGTTCTTATTTCTGCCCTGTACGTTCATTCCGCCATAAAGAAGGTTAAAACAAATAAGCCTAACCTTTTAAGCTCTGTTTACGTACTCTTTACAAGGTACAGCTTCCTTATAAAACAACTTGTATCCCGTGATGTAAAAACAAAATATAAGCGCTCTGTTCTTGGTATGGCATGGAGCGTTATGAATCCCCTTTTATCAATGGGTGTTCAGTACTTCATTTTCTCCACAATATTTAACAGCAATATCCCAAATTACCCCGTTTACCTGCTTACAGGTATTGTGTTCTTCAACTTCTTCACAGAAGCCTTAACAATGGGTATGACGGCAATTATCAGTAACGCACCTCTTATCAAAAAGGTATATATGCCTAAGTACATCTACCCCGTTACGCGAGTTATTTCCTCTCTTGTTAACTTCCTTTGTGCCTTGATACCCCTTTTGCTGATGATAATTTTAACAGGTACATCAATAAAGCCTGCCATTTTCCTTTTAGTTTTCGATATAATTTTCTACCTCTTATTCATAATCGGACTTACTTTGATATTGGCAACTGCTATGACCTTCTTTCAGGACACGCAGTTTTTATGGGGTATTATCTCCCTTATGTGGCAGTATGTTACACCTATTTTCTACCCCGAAAGCATTATTCCCGAAGTTTTCCTGCCCATATACAGGCTCAACCCTATGTATCAGTATATCACCTTTGCACGCACCTGTATAATCGACGGTGTCTCTCCCGAGCCTGCCTCTTATTTCGCCTGCATAGCCTCCGCCCTTATTTTCCTTATTGCCGGCATTTTAATATTCAAGAAAAACCAAAACAAATTCGTGCTTTATCTGTAAAGGAGTAACAATGGATATCAATAATGTTGAAAATATGATAGAAGTTAAAAATGTATCCATGAAATTCCGCCTTCCCGGTGACAGAATTAACAGCCTTAAGGAATACATTGTTCAGCTTCTTACAAGAAGCTTGCACTTCAATGAGTTCGTAGCTCTTGATGACGTCAGCTTCAACGTTAAAAAAGGCGAAGTTCTGGGACTTATCGGTCACAACGGTGCAGGTAAAAGTACTATTTTAAAGGTAATTTCAGGTATTCTTGAACCAAACGCAGGCAAGGTTGAAATTCGCGGCAACGTTGTCCCTATGCTTGAGCTTGGCAGCGGCTTCGATATGGAAATGACAGGCAGGGAGAATATCTTTTTAAACGGCGCAATTCTCGGTTACTCCGAAGAATTTTTAAATTCAAAATATGATGAAATAGTTGCTTTCTCGGAAATTGAGCAGTTCATAAACGTACCCCTACGTAACTATTCCTCAGGTATGATAGCAAGGCTTGCTTTCTCAATAGCAACAGTAGTTGAGCCTGAAATACTTATAGTGGACGAAGTTTTGGCAGTTGGCGATGCTAATTTCCAGGAAAAAAGTAAAAGAAGAATGATGGAACTTATGGGTGGCGGTACCACAGTACTGTTCGTGTCCCACGGCCTTGACCAGATCCGCGAAATGTGTGACCACGTTGTGTGGCTGGACCACGGTAAGGTTAAAATGTACGGCGAAACCAAAGAAGTTTGCGATGCCTATGAAAGGGGCGGAATATGATAGAGAACAACTCATGCACAGAAAAAGATAATTTTGATACAACCGTTTTCGAAAAGGAATTACAGCTTACAGCTGCTTTAAATAAGGTAAAGCAGCTTGAAGAAAAGCTCAAAAGAAGCGAAAGGGAATGCCTTAGCTACAAAAACCGCTACCAGTCAAGCGTAAGCCATTGTGAGGAAATTAAAAATGAGCTTGCTTCTGTGAAAGCACTTTATGATGAGATTCAGGCAAGCACAAGCTGGAAAATTACAAAGCCTTTAAGGGCTGTCGGCGATTTAATAGGAAAAATTCTCCGTTCCAACCGTTTCACTTACCTTTTGGGTAAGGGCATAAAGAGTCTTATGCGTGACGGCTTTAAGGAAACTTTAAGAAAAGTTAAAGAGCACAGAAACGAAGGCAAGGGCATAAAAAGTGCAAAAGCTCCCCTTTATACCAAAAAAGAGCTTAAAGCTCAAAGAAATGAAACCTTCCCAAAGGACATTAAGTTCAGTATACTTGTTCCCCTTTATAACACTCCCGAAAAATTCTTAAGGGAAATGATAGAATCCGTTCAAAATCAGACCTATTCAAACTGGGAATTATGCCTTGCAGACGGCAGCGACAACGCACACGCTGACGTAGGGAAAATCGTAAATAGTTATCAGAAAAATGACAAAAGAATCAGATATATAAAGCTTGAAAAGAACTTAGGCATTTCAGGCAACACAAATGCCTGCATTGATATGGCTGAGGGCGATTACATATCCCTTTTCGACCACGATGATCTTTTGCATCCTGCAGCTCTTTATGAGAATATGAAGGCTATCTGCGAAAAAGGTGCTGACTTTATTTACACAGACGAAAACACCTTCCACGAAACTCCCAGCGACGCCTTCTGCCCTCATTTCAAGCCTGACTTCGCACCCGATACCTTAAGGGCAAACAACTACATCTGCCATTTCACTACCTTTAAGCATAGCCTACTTGATGTCGTAGGAAAATTCCGCCCTGAGTGTGACGGCAGCCAGGACTTCGATATGATGCTTCGCCTTACAGAAAGGGCAGAGAAAATAGTCCATATCCCCAAAATTTTATACTATTGGCGCGCTCACGCAAATTCTGTTGCCGAAAGCGTAGGTGCCAAACCCTACGTTATCGAGGCAGCTAAAAAGGCTATCAGCGACCATTTAAGCCGCATCGGTCTTAAAGGCGAGGTCCTTGACAGCCCCGTGCCCTCAATGTACCGCTTGAAGTATGAAATTGAAGGCGAACCTCTTGTATCAATTATAATCCCTAACTACGAGCACAAGGCTGAGCTTGAAGTTTGCATAAATTCAATTTACGAAAAAACCACCTATAAAAACTTCGAAATAATCATAGTTGAAAACAACAGTACCTCCACAGAAATTTTCGATTATTACAAGGAGCTTAAAAAGCTTTACTCCAATTTAAAGGTAGTCATCTGGGAGGAGCATTTTAACTACAGCGCCATAAATAATTTCGGTGCTAAGTTTGCTTCAGGTGAACACTTGCTGCTTCTTAACAATGATACAGAGGTTATTTCACCCGACTGGATTCAGGAAATGCTTATGTATTCCCAGCGCAAGGATGTTGGCGCTGTGGGCGCCAAGCTTTATTACCCCGATAATACAATCCAGCACGCAGGCCTGGGACTTGGACTTTTAGACCTTGCAGGTCATTTACACAGAGGCTTTGACAAAAACCACCCCGGTTATATGGGCAGGCTTATATACGCTCAGGACTTAAGCGGCGTTACTGCCGCCTGTATAATGGTAAGGCGTAACGTCTGGGACAAGGTAAATGGACTTGATGAAAGCTTTGAAGTCGCTTTTAACGACGTGGATATGTGTATGCGTATAAGAAAAGAAGGTTATTTAATTGTCTGGACTCCCTGGGCGGAGCTTTACCACTTTGAATCCAAAAGCCGCGGTCTTGACAGTGCTCCTGACAAACGCGAAAGATTTCTTGGCGAAGTGGAAAGATTCCAGAAGCGTTGGGAAAAAGAGCTTAAGGATGGCGATCCCTACCTTAACCCTAATTTTGATTTAAATAAGGAAGATTTCTCCGTAAGATAAGAAAAAGGATGCAGTTTTATCTGCATCCTTAATTTTTTAATTAACCCTTATAATGTCTGTACTTTTCAACAGCTGCCAAAATAGCATTCACATTTTCAAGAGGTATCTCGTGATTGAGCTCAACATTAAGGCTTAAACCACCCTCAGGTAAATAGAGCGCCTCAACACATTCTTTTACGTGTTTTTCAAGCTGCTCAGGTGTTGCAAAGGGGAAAAGCTGGCGGTCAAGGTCAAGATTGATCGGAATTTTACCCTTACATACCCTTACTAAATTGTCAAGTCCGTTAGCTCTTATCTGGGGATTTATCATATCAACACCGCATTCCTGAAGGTCGGGCATAATCTCCCAGATGCATCCGTCTGTGTGCATATAGATAAGAGTATCAGGCTTTGCCTCTTTGATCATACCGTAAAGCTTTTTGAAGCAGGGCTTCATATATTTTCTCCATCTCTCAGCGCCAATTGCAAGACCGTGCTGCATACCAAGGTCGTCACCGAAGGTTGCCATTGAACCAAGTTTTGGAATAAGGGCGTTCATCTGAATCTCGTTATACTTTAAAACCTTGCTTATAAGTGTATCGATAGCTTCATCTTCCTCGGCAAACATCATCATACCAAGCTCAAAGCCGCAAAGGTCAAGAAGGCGTAAGTACATAAATCCGTGGGGGAAATGTCCGTCATTTCTCTCAGGAATCTGAAGTGCAAAAACATCCTCTTCGCTTTTTATAGGATGGCCTGTTACTATAGCATCCATACCGTCGTAAACGTTCTCCCATACACAGCCCCACTCATCTGTGTGGAAGCCCTTGTGATACTGAGGGCTGTATTCAAAATTGTTGGGATTATACTGGTAACCGCTGAAGAACTGAGGATATTTATCTACGATTTTCTGCAATTCTTCACCGTGCTTGAGCCACGCAGCGGGCAAAATGCTTACGCTTACGGGGATGGTTTCGGGGTACTCATATCTTATCGCCTTTTCAAGTAAAGTTGCCATAATTAATTTCCTTTCTGAATTTTCTTCACGAAATCAGGTATATTTCCGATAAACTAAACATTTATGTTGACATTACCCAAAAAACACCTTAAAATAACTTAAATTAATTATATTGCAATCTTCAAAAAATATCATATAATATTATATGTAATACGATTTTGAAGATTTGTGGTGTAATTATTATGAGTTACGTTAAAATTAACGGAATTGAATATCTGAACGTAATTGATGACCCTGTGTGGAACAGCAAACGTCAGATTTTAAGCGAACAAAGGCTCAATATCCCCGGAGTACAGACAATAGGCAGAACTATGTCTGAAACCAATATAGCTCCATTAAGCCCTCACGTACATAAAGACTGCAACGAAATAGTATACGTGGTAAGCGGCAGCCAGCAGTATAGTATCAAGGGTGAAAACTACGTGGTTCACGGTAATCAGCTTTTTATCGCACCGCCAAGCATACCTCACTCCTCCGGCGACAAGCCTCACGGCAGGTACGATATCTATATGATAAAGCTCTATAGTGAATATAAAAGCGGATTTTTAGGCATGAGTGAAACATACGGCAAACTTCTGCACAGCGCCATTTTCTCTGTAAAAGACCTGATTATTAGTCCTGCGGAAAATTTAAAGCATAAGTTCGATAAAATGTTTTACCATTTATCTCAGAACGATTTGCTTGATAATCTGCAAGGTAAAATCATTCTGCAGGAACTGCTGCTCGACATATGTATGAGCATTAAAGAGGAAAACAAGGCGGTTTCCCCTACGGTCTCATCCGCTATTAACTATATAGCCACCAATATTACGGAAGAAATTTCTCTTGAATACCTCGCTATGTATTCAGGTCTCTCCCTTTCAAGGTTCAAGCAGCGTTTTCGCGATGAAATGGGCATTTCACCCAGAGAATACGTAAACGTTAAAAAAGTAGAAAAAGCAAAGGAACTGTTAGCTTCAGGCAAAAATATAACCGACACAGCTTTTGAGCTTTCATTTTCTTCAAGCAATTATTTTTCAGTTGTGTTTAAAAAAGTTACGGGTATGAGCCCGAAGGAATATTTAAAAAACAAACTAAAGGAGTAAAATTATGCCACAGTTTAAAGAAAATATTATCAATTATTATAAAGAAACAAGAATGCTTAATGATTTTCCTAAAATCAAGAAAACCGGTGCTATAAGCCCTTACGGAGAAGTAACACCTTTTTACTTTAACGGCGCAATGTACCGTCTTGGACTTCGCGACCATACAGGCGGACTTGACTCAGCTTCTGATATACGTGCATTGATTCGTGAATACTACACAGGTAAAATTATTGCAACTCTCGGTGAAGGCTGCTACTATTATTCTTTCTATCAGGAAGGCGATAAAGCTTACGTACTCGGTACTGAAAGACAGAACGGATCTTTCTGCGGTGATACAATTTATATCTTCGAAAGTGAAGACTTAGTAAACTGGAAAAAGCGCAAACTCTTGGAGAGAAAAGGCTGGAAATACTACAACACTTCCCTTACAAAAAGTGAAGATGGCTACGTAATTTTAATGGAAGCCAGTGAAGGCGAAGGCGAAGAAATTGGCGTACCTTTCACTTTCTTCTTTGCTAAATCAAAAGATATGGTAAACTGGGAATTTATGCCCACCGAAACTGCTTTTTCAAGAAACATATATAACGGCGGCCCCTGGATGAAATATGCTAACGGTTATTTTTACGTTATTTCCGTTACCGAGCTTCCTTTCCAGCGCTACACTAACTACCTCTACCGCACAAAGGACTTTTTAACCTGGGAGGTAGGTAAGTATAACCCCCTTCTCTCACCTTCTTTGGAGGATAGAAAATTAAGCCCCTATGCTTGCGAGCTGGATAGCGGTTGGCAGGAAAAAATTAAAGATATGTTCATTGCAAGTTCTTCTGATTTCGATTGCTGCTACGACCCCGAGAATAAAATCACCCGTATGTGCTATCTTTTAGGCAATCAGCTTGGCGATTACTATATGGCAGAGGCTGAAATTGCCTGCACAGTTGAAGAATTTTTGGAAAATAACTTCATTTAATCCTTTCGCAACCAAAAGTTGCAGAAATTGAAAGCTGAAATATGTTGTTTTTTATAAATATTTTTGATATATTTATCACATAAAAATTTATACAGAGGATTAATATGAACATAGAAACTGCAAACAGACTATATGAATACAGAAAAAAGATGAAGCTTTCTCAGGAGGAGCTTGCAAATAAAATAGGTGTATCCAGGCAGGCTGTTTCCAAATGGGAAAGATCGGAAGCTTCACCCGATACCGATAATTTAATTGCCCTCAGTAAGGTATACGGAGTAAGTCTTGACGAGCTTATTATGGGCAAGGGAAATGAAAGTGAAACACACAAAAAGCAAGAGGAAGCAAAAGAAGCGCCTGCTGAAAAAATAAAGGAAGAAACTGAAACCGAAGCTAACGAGAGTATTGATATTGCTGATGAAGTTATAAATACCACGGACGAAATTATAGATGAAAGCTTAAACGCTATTAAAAACGATAACGAGTACGACGATGAAGAGGAAGATGGGAATAACAGAAATCGCCTTAAAAAGATGCTTTACTCCTTCCCCTACCCCGTGCTTGCTACCATAGTATTTTTCATTTATGGCTTTACGGGAATTGGCGGCGGATGGGTATACGGCTGGCTTATATTCCTTACCATTCCTCTTTACTATACCTTTATTCCTGCATATTTTAATAAGAATCCTACGGTTTTCTGCTATCCCGTTTTGGTGGTGTGGATTTATATGTACTTAGGCTTCAGGTTCTCCCTGTGGCACCCTATGTGGCTTTTATTTTTAACCATTCCCCATTACTACAGCATATGCAGTAATTTAAGAAGAAAATAAGCAAAAGGAACCTTGCATATCAATTGTAAGGTTCCTTTTTTACGTCTTATTGACATTCTATCCAATATATGTTATTATATAGTAAAGAAAGGCAGGTGCTTATTTAATGAAAAAGAAGAAGAATATAATCATCCTTACCCTTGGTGCATTACTTTTAATTACCGCTCTTATTGTGACCTTTATTTTAGGTAGCAAAATTATGCCTTTAAAAGACCTTAACACTGAAAACATCTGGGAGATTATTCTGGTTAAATCTTCAAACGGTGTAAAATACGAGCTGCCTAAAAAGTCTTCCGGAACTGAGCTTACAGATATTCTTAAAGAATTTGCCGTGAAGGGCGAAATCGATAAGGATATTTCCCGTTCATATAAAACGGCAAGCATAAATATCACCATAATAAGCGAGGATGCTGTTTTACTTGAGGTTTATAATGACAGAGTGGTTATAAACTCCGTTCATTACAGAGCAGATGAAAAATCCTTTGCAGCTTTAAACAGCTTCATTGAAAATATAAACAGCAAAAACGCCAATTCCATTTTCGAATCTCCGCCAAAGTTAAAGGTTGTATGCGGTGATAAGGAGGCAGATGCTATAATCGGTACCCGCTCCTGGAGTTACAGTAACACATCCACTGAGGCTTGCAGCAGCCACCCTTTAATGTGGGAAAAATTCTATGAAAAACTCAGCAGCGATAATAATAATGAAGTCGAACTCATTTTTGCTGAAGAGCCTAAAAAGCTCAGCATAGAGTGTTATAGCGATAAATATTTCGGCTTTTATCCTGACGTAGCTGTAAGTGAAGAAGTAGAAATCGAAGGTAATAAAGTAAAGCTTAAATCAGGAGGATATATTTACGTAATAAGAGCCTCCTTCAGCGGTAACAACTGGGGCGGCAATGCAATATACGCATTTTATGCCGATGCGCCCTGATTGTCTTTTTAGTATTTCTTAAGATAATCTTAAACCTTCCTTATGATTTTATATGGTTTTTTGATGTATTTTTAAAGTACAATACATATAAATCAAAAAAGGAAACAGGAATATGAAAAGCAAGAGAAAATTAATACTTATCATTTTATTTTCGGCATTAATTTTAATATTTGCGGTGGTGATGGGAATGAACTTTTTTGTAAAAAACAAAACTAAGGATAGAATTATCTCCATAACAGAAGCCGCTAAATTAAATGATGTGGACTGTGTTCTGGTACTTGGCTGTCAGGTAAAAGAAAACGGTGTGCCAAGCCATATGCTTGAGGACAGACTTAAAAGTGCCATTGCACTATACAAGGAAAACCCTCAGTTTAAAATTGTAATGAGCGGCGACCACACAGGCGACTATAACGAAGTAAAGGTTATGAAGGAATATGCTGCCCGTGAAGGCGTGGCTACCGAGGACATTTTCCTTGACCACGCAGGCTACTGTACTTACGACAGCATATACAGAATGAAAAACACCTTTGATGCTGAGAAAATAATTATAATCAGCCAGGAATATCACCTTTTTAGAGCTCTTTATTTAGCCGAGGCTTTCGGAATTGAAGCTTACGGAGTTGAAGCCGCTCCAAACGTTTACAGCGGTCAGATATTCAGGGATATAAGGGAAATTTTAGCAAGAATAAAGGATGTTTTCACCGCTGAATATAAACCCCTGCCTGCCGTTTACGGCGACAAAATTTCCCTTAAAGGTAACGGTAACAACACATAAAAGAACTCCAAGGATCCCGGTCCACACGGATATTCTCAAAATTTATATCGTGTACCTTGGCAAAATCCACGTTGGAAATATCTATGGCAGAGCCTGATATAAGGAAGCAAATCCTGTAAGCTCTGTTTGATCCGGCTGACGCTGATGTCCCGGCCAATGGCGGTTAAAAGGTTAACGGGAAACCCTTGCTTTTTCTAAATGAGTAAGTTCACCGTTTATATATAATTTATACTGTTTAATTAAACTTATAAGCTTACCTTTTAAAGATATTCTTTTAAGACCTTGAAAATTCTTTCAGCTATTTTCTCCATACCAAAGTCACCGGGGTGATTGGCAACGCCGTCGTGTTCAAAAAGGCCTAAAGCCTTCATATCGTCGCGCTCGCCAAGGTCGCCAAGTTCAACAAGGGGTAAATTATTTTCCTTTGCGTACTCCCTTAAAGCATCATCGGCAATATGGTGCCAGAAGGAAGTGCTGAATATTACCTTTGCTTCACCCGTGGAATTTAAAAAATCAATAAATTTGTGAAGCTCTTTTTTAAAAAGCTCAGCAACAAAATTATCGGCGGGGCAGTTTTCTACAAAGCGAACCACTATTATATCAGCCGCAAAATCACTTGCGTTTTGGTATATAGGAAAAACCTTCTCGCAGCCGTCCATATAATTTCGTTCCCACATAAAAACGTTGGAAATGCAGTAAGCGGCATCCTTAGCGTTTTCATTGATATTTGCAATCAGGCGGTGAACGTAATCCTTAGCCTTTTCGGATGCAGCCATACCCCACTCATTATACCATCCGATTTCAGGTAATATTCCGTGCAAGGTTATGGAATTGCCTGCAAACAGCACTCTTTTACCTTCGCCGTTGGGATTTTCGAAACGAACGCAGTCTGTTTCCTTAAGCTGTCTTTCAGCTTTAACTGTATTTTTCTTTATCTGTTCAAAATTTACTGTCATCTTTATCTCCTCAAAATAAGTTTCTGTTAAAAACTCCAAGGGACACAGCTATCCCTTGGAGTTTTTTACCATTTATATTCGTCGGTATCGAAGTCGCTTTCCCATATTTCGGGAATGGGATTTTCCACAAAATCGACAGGACGGGAAGTACGTTCAGCACTTGTAATATCCTTAAACGCCTGTGTTATATCCTTCTTAACTTCCTCTGTGTATGCATCGTGACCTATTGAAACAAACAGAGGTGTGGCGCTCTTGGCAAGTACGTCAAGCCACATTCTGTTTTTATTCCAATCCATTTTGGTTGTGATACCAACACAGTCGGCATCAGCCTGGTAGAAGCTTTCGTGCTGAGGCAAACGGAAAGCAAGGGTATTTACACCGTATCTCTTTACTCTATCCCACTCGAAGCCGCTTGTATCGTCGCCGGTTCTTTGTATATCGAAATTACCTGCGGAAAGGTGGCTTACTGTGTTACAACCCATAATCAATACGTCCTCAGGTGCTGCGGCCCTTATAGTCTTATAGAAATTCTTGATAATTTCAGCTGTTGTCTTAGTTTTATCATAGAAATCAAAGGTAGCTTCAAAGCCGTCCTTCATTTGGAAGCCCCACTTGAGAGTGATATCGAAGGTGGAGAAATCGTGTTTGATAAGCTTATATCCCCAGGAGCATATACGCTTTACGTCGGTTTCAACCAGCTTTAAAACCTCAGGATGTGAGGGGTCTATCATATAGCCGTTTTCACCGTTGCTGTACTTAAGTACACATTCTTCGGGAAGCTCAAGGTGAGTTAAAAGAGGTCTGAACCAAATACCGGGCTTTACACCTAATTTGGCAATAGCCGCGGCAGTTTCCGCCATGCTTGAAAAATTCTTATTGCATACGTCCCAGGGACCGCCGTTATAACCGTATTCGTCACCTTTTCTGGGACTTTTGTGGTCAATCTGCCAGCCGTCGTCAATAACCATATAGGGAGTCATCTTACTTGCAGGTGAGCCCTCCAAAGGCTTGCCGTCCACAATACCTGCACACTCGGCAATTCTTTCTGCCATTGTTACAATTTTTTCGTGGTTATTAAGGCTATAGTTACAGTACCAATCGTTACCGCCGTAAATAGGTCCCTTTACCTTTCTGGGGTTATCGCACATAAGCTTTGTAAATGCGCAGAGTGCATCGAAGACATTTCCTTCAAACTCAGCTGTAACAATTTCACAGGCTTCTATCTCTCTGCCATTTAATTCAACGGGGTTCTTACCGCATCTTAAATCAATATCAAGTACAATTTCGTCCTTTAATGCTTTCCAGGAGCACATTGCATTGGGCTCTGTTTTCACACCGAAGGAGTAAATTTTATCGCCGTCCTTGGCTGTAAAATACCATGGAAGCACCTTTTCAGGGTCAATGCTTCTGAATGCAAGGTCGGCGTATGCTCTCTCCCAGGCGTCACCCAATATCAAGGCACTCTCCGAATAATAAGTATTTTCGAAGCTTATTTTCACTCCGTACAGAGGCTCTTCAGATTTTATGTAAACCTTATTATCTTTAATCTCAACTTTAGCCTCAGGATTGGAGTAAATATTTTTAATATTCAGCATAATTTACCTCACTTATAATCTGTTATTTTTCACCCTTATTCCTTGGGGACAAATTTGCCGTCTTTTGTCATTACGTACTTTTTACCGTCTTTGGTTGCATTAGTTCCGAATATATGGTCAAATATATCCTCCAAGCCTTCAAAAGAATTTTCCTCACTTTGTTTAGCCTTTTGAGGTTCGGCGTTTTTCTTTTTGAAATACTCCTCGCCATACTTTGCATAAAGCTCAGCATCGCTTAAGTTTTTATCCTCATCAATAGCTTTTGCTTTGTTGTGTTTAACGGACTTCGCGGTATTTCTCTTTGTAACCGCCCGGTCGCCCTTTAAACTACTGCCTTCAAAAGGATTGGCGTTTTTATCGGCTCCCTTTATTCTTTCGCCTGTATTAATAATGTTCATAGCGCCGCAAACGGGACATACCATCTCCACGGTACCCATATTCTTTTTAACTTCAAAAACACCGCTGCAGCCGCTTTTTCTGCATCTTACGTTTATACTGTCCATACTGTTCCTCCGTTTATCTGTATTCCATTATAGCTTCGCAAAGGGCTTCGATATTTTCAAAGGGGAAACCGTTATCCACCTCCACGTGGAAGAAAGCACCACCGTTCATTACGTCAAATATCTCAGCTTCTCTTTTAACAAGCTCTTTAACGTCCTTAGGTGTGCCGAAGGTCATCACGTTGGCTCTGTCGGTATGAATTTCAACTGCAATACCCAGTTCACGGCATCTTTTTGCCAGTTCCTTCATATTGTAAGCAGGAAGCTGAGGCCATATAGAGTTAACGCCAACCTCCCTTAAATCCTCCAGAATCTCGGAAATCTGTCCGCAGGAATGGAAATGAATGTCCATACCGCGGTCTCTTGCAGGCTTAAAGAGCCTGTCAAGCCTTGGCTTAATAAAGCTGCGCCAGGTTTTGGGACTCATTAAAAGACTTCTTTCACTGCCATAATCGTCACCGAATTCAATACTGTCCACACCTGCTTTCAAAGCTCTTTCAAGTAATGCGGAATCGTACTCAATAATTTTATCGGCAAGCTCGTTTATTTCAGGCTCGTTTAATGCCATATCACAAAGGACGTTTTCATCGCCGTAAACAGCTATCAAGGTTTCGTAAAGGTGACCGCAACCGTGCATAACGTACTTATCCTGAGCCTTAAAGCTTTCGATTCTCTTTTTATAAGCTTCAAAGCTTGCATCCGTAAGTGAGGGCGGTGTGGGTGCCTTATATAAAGCAATATCCTCGGGACATTTTACAGGGTGCTCATATGGAATACCCGCAATACCGAATATTCTGCCTTCCCACTTGACTTTCCACTCATCCTCCCAGAAAGCGTGATAATTTCCGTCCTTATCAAAGCACTCGGGGCCCGGCTTAGGTATGCTATGCCTGATTATGGGCTCAAAGCTGCTTGCAAAATTCATATATAAATCATTTAATTTTTCGCAGTGTTCATAATAACCTACACCGGAGAAAAAAATTCTGACAGGTACCCTTTCAACAGGCTTAAAGTGGAGAGCATTTTTAACACATTCACGTTCTGTCATAATATCACATCCTTAGGATATTTATAGTTTAATGAAATTCTATCACACCAAAACAAATTTTAATATGAAGTATTTTACTCAATTTCTATGAATTATTTTGTTGCCGGTGGTAATAAAACCGTTAATATTGAATTTATCTGATCAGCAGTAACCGATAAAGAAACCGAAGAGCAAAACAAGGGAAGTAAGCGCTAAATTAAGTAGCTGGAATTTATATGAATACTTGACCCATTTACCGTAGCTAACGTCCGCAAGACCTAAGGCAATTAAAAGAGCGGCATTTGTGGGGTAGAACACGTTTGAAAAGCCGTCACCGTAAGCAAAGGCTAAAATGCAAAGCTGAGGTGCTATTGAGAAAAGCTGCGCCAATGGTGTGATTAAGGGAATCAGTAAAAATGCTTTTGCTGAGCCTGAGCTTATAAAGAAATTCATCACAAGCACAACAAGGTAAATAAACAGAACTATGCACCACTTAGGAAGAGTGGAAACAGCGTTAACAGCATAGAAAAGTAAGGTATCGAGAATCATACCCTCGGTTAAAATATACTTAATAGAGCTTGCCATTAAAATAAGGAGTACGGCAGGCAGGATACTTATTACACCCTTAATAAAGGATTTTAAAAGTGCCTTACCCTTCATACCTGACACTAAGGCAGAAACAATTCCCGCCAAGAGGAACATAACAGCTACAATTATCATTGTAAGGTCCTGAAGTTCCTTAATAAAGCCTGAAAGCAGCACCGTAAGAATGCCTGCGCCTAAAATAGATGCAAAGCATATAAGACCCTTGTCCATTTTTTCATTCTTTTCAAAGATTTCAAAAACCGCCTTTTTGCCGTCCCTATTATCAAGCTTCTTTACGTTTCTTAAAAGGAAGAAGATAAGCAGCAGGTAAATAAGGAAAAAGCTTAATATCCTCAGCCATATTCCCGAAAACATAGGGAGCCCTGCTAGGCTCTGTGCCACGCCTACGGTAAAGGGGTTGCACACACCTGAAGCAAAACCGCAGCCCACGGATAAAAGGCTCATGGCAAGGCCTGTTTCTCTGTCCCAGCCAAGGTTAACGGATAATGCCACCACAATTGGTACCAGCGGTACGCATTCCTCAAAGGAACCAACAAAGGCACCCATAACCATAAAGAAAAAGCTTATGACACATAAAAGCTTGTATTTGGCATTGCCGAACTTATTTACAATGCGGCTGAGCATATATTTCATAAGTCCGCACTCATCAAGTGCTGTGAAAACTCCGCCGACCACCAACAAAAAGGCTATTATGGCAATAACCATACCGCTGCCGTCAACTGTTAAAACCAACAAAGGGGATAAAATCCACTTCCAAAAAGGCAGATTTCCTTCCTTATAATTAAAACCGCCCTCAGGGTCAATAACCGTATTTCCGCTTTCGTCAATTATTCTTGCATATTCACCTGCAGGAATAACGAAGGTCAAGGCGTAGGTCAGCACCATTAATATAAGTATTACTATTATAGCAGTTAAGAAGGACTTGGCACTTACGTTAAGTCCGCCCTTTTTCTCTTCCATTTTAATTCACCCTTTCAAGTTCTGCCAAAATAATCTGTGGCCTGCAGTAAATTCTGATAGGTATTTTGCTGTAGCCTATACCTCTGCTTAAAAGCATTTTGTTTTCTCCGCTTTCATAAAGACCTTCGGTATATTTCGGAAACAAGCCTTGTTTAGGTGCCTGTAGTGCACCGATTAAAGGAAGCCTTATCTGACCGCCATGAGCGTGACCTGCAAAAACAAGGTCGTAATTTTCTTCACAGTATAAATCAAAAAGTTCAGGT
>JAGBID010000223.1 GCA_017935165.1 Clostridia bacterium | reverse complement strand
TTTACGAGCAGTATAAAGATGTGCTTGGTTCCATGGCAGGAAATATAGATCAATTGAGAAGCGAGATAGAATTATCAGCTTTGATGAATTATATCAGGTGGGATGTTTTGGGCAAACCTTCACAAAAAGCAGGTTCCGATAATGCTAAAACTTTTGACGAGGCGATAAATAACGTAAAGAATTGGCTTATAAACAGAGCAGAAAATTTTAAAATTAGCAAGAGTAAGGTTGTTACAAGTGTCATAAGCGATGGATGTTATGAGCTTACTATGAATTTTGAAAGTGAAAAAAAATACAACAATGTAATGTTTGCTTTGTGGAGTGTTGATGGTGGGTCGAATGATATGCGCTGGTATACTGCGGATTATAATTACAATAAAGGATGCTATACCTTTACAGCTGACCTTGCTGATCATAATAGTGCAGGAATTTACCGAATGGTAGTTTATGGCGATGATATGGGTGAACCAATTGCTAACGGCTACAATTTTGTTGAGACAGTATGCGAAAGGCGATATGAGCTAAAAACAGAAGTGTCAAAAGATTGTGTAACTATGAAAATTATCTTAACAGATTCTGCTCTTTGCGAAAATATGCGTTTTGCCGTGTGGAGCGCCAAGGATAACCAGGATGATCTGATATGGTACTTTGCCAAAAGGGTCGATGATACTACCTGGGTGGCGGAGATAGATTTGAAGAAGCATCGTAGTGAGGGTGATTATTATATCCATGCGTATACTGATACCGGAACAGAGTTAAAGTTTATAGATGATGTTATCAGCTTTGTTGAGTTTGCTGTTTCAGATGATAAAAATTAATATGTTTTCATAATAAAAATGATATCTGCAGTTGTGTATAAGGCAGAAACAGGCGGGTTGAATTATTGACGTGGAATAAAAATTAAGAAAATCTGACAGTTTTAGGCTTTCCTTGACTGTAAATGATTTATATTTTATAATTTTAGATACGCTAAGGAGGAATGAAATGAAAAAGATACGTATTGTTTCGCTTTTATTGTGCTTTGTACTATTATTTACAGCGGTAGTTAATACAGCTGCGGCTGAAATTTCAGGCTATGCCATTACAGAAAATACCGATGGCGATATTACTTTTGAAAACCTTGATGATCTCAAGACTTTGGCTGATGGCAGCTACAGCGATTTAACAAGAGCTGCTTACGTTGGTGAGGCACCCCTTTACATAACGGATAATATCACTCTTCCCGACAATCTTTGTATTGATGCACTGGGAAACGAGATAGTTATCAGTGCAGGTATAACCCTTACGTCCACGTCTTCAGAATATTCAAACTTCATATTTGCGGACAGGATTACCGTTAACGGCACACTTGTGTGTGATTTCCTTGTAATCAGTGAGGAAGTTCTTGTTACCGGTGCTGTTTATAACAATAACGTTATTTACCTTGAAAGCGCCGAGGGCGTTTCCGTAAAAGTCATAGGCGCTGAGAATATTTACCCTGCGACTGAGTTTGCGGATATTTACTGTTATTATTACGTAGAGACTTTTGAAGATATCAAAAACGCAGTAAACGATGCGAATAAGGCTCCCAATGAAGCATGGAATTACTTTATATATTCAATGGCTGACAACATACTGATAAGCGAGGATATCACAATCCCTCACAACTGTCTTTTAACTGCAGACTATTACGATAAGGAGCTTTCCTTTACTATAGCTGAGGGTTGCATTTTTCAGCTTAACTGTTATATGGACGTTTACGTTCCGTTAATTGTAGAAGGACTTTTTATCAATAACGGTTATCTTGATATTTTTTATGATTTAGGCGGAAGTCTGGAGATTAAAAATAAGGGTGATTTTGTAAGCACGGGTTACCTGACAGTTAACAGCGATGAATTAACCGAGCCTCAGGGCGCCCTAATAGGAATTGATACTGCAGATTTTGATACAGTAAAAAATGAAACAAGCCCTGTTTACTGGGAAATGAAACATTCCTGCGGACATACAATTGATTATTATGAAGCGAATTTTGTTCCTGCCACCTGTGTGGATGAAGGCTACACAGAATACAGCTGTATAAACTGTGAAGATAGCTTTAAATTGGAATACATTGATGCTACGGGCATTCACGAGTATAGAGATAAGTATGACGCAACCTGCGAGAACTGTGGCTTTGTAAGGGAAGCTGAGATAAGGTCCGTGCCTATGTACAGAATGTACGACCCTAACGGCGGCGAGCATTTTTACACGGGCAGTGAGGAGGAAAGGGATTTTCTTATAAATGCAGGTTGGCAATACGAGGGTGTGGGCTTTAACTTCCCTGTTGTGGGTTTGCCCGTCCACAGACTTTACGAGCCTTCAACAGGCGAACATCTTTACACAATGGATGAAGAGGAAAAGGAAAAGCTTTTAAACGAAGGCTGGAATTATGAAGGTGTTGCGTTTAACTCTGCGAATGAAGATGAAATTCCTCAGTACCGCCTCCATAACCCCAATGCAAGCCGCGGCGCCTACCATTTTACAGGCAGTGAAGAGGAGCGCGATATCTTGATCAATGCAGGCTGGGAATACCAGGGTATAGGTTTCTACAGTTGTTTACGTTAAAGCTAATTAAGTTAACCCGAGAGAAAATTTTCTTTCGGGTTTAATTTATTGACGGTATAGTTTTTAGGGTTTATAATAAACATAAATAAACGGTAAGAAAGGGAAGCTTTGCAAAAGCAAAGTTCTGGTAGAAACATGAAAAGATACCGAATTCTTTCAGTGCTTATGTGCACAGTGCTTTTATTTACTTCAATATTCAGCATAGGTGTTTTGGCGGAGGAAGTTACTTATAGCCAAAGCGGAAACTTAGCTGTTTCAAATCCCACAAAAGAGCAGATAAAGGCAAAGTGGCAGGAAATTTTTTATACAACCGATATTTATAGTGAGACTCCTTCCGTGAACGCTCCTTATGATGCAGGCGCTCTCAGTGATGAATATCTGGAATCAGGCGAAACTTACTTAAACTATATTCGTTATATTGCAAAGCTTCCTGATATTCAGCTTGCTGCAGCATTAAATGAAAACGCTCAGTACGGTGCGGTGCTTCTTGCGGCTATAGATACCTTAACTCATTATCCATCACAACCAAGTGATATGAGCGATGAATTTTATCAGCAGGGCTACAACGCAACCACCTCCAGCAATATTTCTATGCGCGGCGGTTACCTTGACTACGAGTGTCTGATAAGTTCAATTCAAGGCTGTATGGATGACAACGGCACCAATAACCTTGATGCTTTAGGTCACAGAAGATGGCTTTTAAACCCAAGGCTTTTAAACGTTGGTTTTGGTCAGGCAGAGGCTGAGTCCTATTGTCAGTATATTGTAACCAAGGTTTTTGACCGCAGCGGTGCAGATATAAATTACGATTTTGTTTCCTGGCCTGCTTCAGGAAATATGCCTACAAACGTATTTGATAACGACGTACCTTGGTCAGTAACCCTTAACCCTCAGAAATATCAGATTCCTGACATAAATAAAGTAAGCGTAACAATAAAGGAAGTTTCAAGCGGCAAGACATGGAGCTTCGATTCAACCACAGGCGCACCTACTTATAATACCTACGCCTATATGGCAGTTAATAATATGGGCTATGGTGTTGCCAACTGTATTATATTTAACCCCGGCGCAAGTAACGTAAGCAGTTATAAGGGCGTTTACGAGGTAACTGTAAACGGCATTTATTTAAGGGACGGTACAGAAACCAGCCTTAGCTATAAAGTTGATTTCTTTGACATTGACGAAGATATTTCCCACACACATTCCTATCAGCCTACTGTAACTGAGCCTACCTGCACAAGTATGGGTTATACAGTTTATGCTTGCGCTTGCGGAGACTACTATATTTCTGACTACGTTAACGCTAAAGAGCATAGTTACGTAACATCTGTAGCTGAACCAACCTGTACAGAAGAGGGCTTTACGGTTTATATCTGTTCAGTTTGCGGAAATAATTATATTTCTGATTATGTAGATGCGAAAGGTCACAGCTACTCTGCTGTGGTAACATCGCCTACCTGTATGGTTCAGGGATATACAACTTACACCTGCAGCTGCGGTGATACCTATGTTGCAGATTACGTAAATGCAACGGGTAATCATACTTACTCTAACAGCAGCGATATTACTTGTAATGTATGCGGTTACACAAGGGTGGTAGCAGCTAAGACAACTCCCATGTATAGAATGTATAACCCCAACTCAGGTGAGCATTTCTACACGGGCAGTACGGAGGAGAGGGATATCCTCGTTAATGCAGGCTGGCATTACGAGGGCGTAGCCTTTAACTTCCCCGTTGTCGGCGCTCCCGTATACAGACTTTACGAAGAAAAGACAGGCGAGCATCTTTACACAATGGACGAAGCCGAGAAAGCAAAGCTTCTTTCCGAGGGCTGGAACTACGAGGGCGTTGCCTTCAACTCAGCGGGCGAGGACGAAGTCGCTCAGTACCGTCTCCACAACCCCAACGCAACCTGCGGCGCGTACCACTTCACAGGCAGTAAGGAAGAACGCGACATCCTTATTAATGCAGGCTGGGAGTACCAGGGCATCGGTTGGTACAGCTGTTTAAGATAACAAAATAAAATTGGCACCATCATTGGTAGAAGCTTTGTAAAGAAGTTTCTACCAATTTCTTTTTATAATAAAAGACACTTTCGGATCGAAAGTGTCTTAGTGGGTTACATACTTTGGAATAATACCTATTTCAAAGGTAAATGTTATGAGTAATATTGTGAGACAGATTTCACAGCGATATTTTGCCTTACTTACAGTTCAGTGTTATTGTATTCGTCACAAAAACTGTCTCAAGGACAATATAACGATGCAAAACATCATATAACGGCGAAGCAATAATACTCGCCGTAAGACTAATATAACTGAGGCACCTTCCTAAAACGTGGGTGCCGTTTTTAATTCTGTTTGTTTATATAAAGCTCTTTATTAAGTTTAAAGCTGATAAGCTCTGCGCTGTTGAGGTTTTCGTTCTTTATATCAACGGCGGATATAGCGCTGTTACCGTAGGTGGTATAGTAGTAAATTCCGCGGTTTAAGTTCATACAGGAGGTGTAAACGGTAATCTCATATTTGTTATCGTCTAAATGCACCAAGCCTTTTGGGTGGGAAACATTTCCTAAAATATGGAAAAACTGGCTGACGCTTTCGCTTTCTTCCTCTCCCGATACTGAATTAAGCTTAGTGAAAGCCGCCCTTATAAATCTTGAAGCTGAGCTTAAATCGCCCGGCAAACCGAAAGCGCCCATACCTTTACTGTGGGCTTTAAGTTTAATTTTATCTGTAAAATTATTTTCTGCATGCTCTTTTGAGAGAGTCATATAGTTTTTCAGGTTAGTGGTATGGAAGCTAAACTCAGGTTCGTTGGTAAGTACGCCAATTTGGTTTTCGTATATTTTAAGCCCCTCTTTAGTACATTCTAAGGTGATACTTTTTTCCTTATCGCTGATTATCCAATGCAAAGGGGAGAGGGGTAAGCTTTCGCTGAAGCTTGTATTTACTAAGTTGATTTCCGATAAAAGTGAAAGAGCTTCGTCTGTGCTTGCGCATTTGCCTAAAATAAATGGAATAAGCTCGAAGGGAGCAATATTTAAAGAATCCTCCTTATATTCCCGATATTTGCAGCTTTCAGGGAAGCTGAGCCCTGCCATACCGAGACCAAGCTCGTTCATGGCATCATAATAAAGAGGGTAGTTTTCCACGGTGAAAGCCATACCGATTATTGCGTGGTGAGTTTCAAGAGGCGGTAAGTGTCTGAATTTAAATACGTACTCCCTTGGGCTCACAATAACCTCCTCGTTGTATGAATATTCCAGATCAAGCGTTCTTCCGAAATAAAAATCTTTTGTCTTATAAGTAACAGCGGTACACATGTTTTCACCTTTTTTGTTTTTACTTTACTTATATTATTATTGCAGAAAATGTACTTGATATTAACAAATTAAGAAATATTTTTATTTCGGTAACTGCGTGGTGTTTTGCCTGTTAATTCTTTGAATTTTTGCGAAAAGTTACTTGCTGAATTAAAACCTAATGACGATGCAATATATTTAATTTGTAAGTTTGTGGAAGTAAGCAGCAGCGAGGCTTTCTGTATTCTGTGTTTATCAAGGTATGCTACGGGAGAAAGCTTTGTGAATTTTAAAAAAGTACGGTAAACGCTTGATTCGCTTATACCGTATTTTTGGGATATTATTTTTGCATCCGTAGGAATCTCCGGGTGCTTTTGTATTTCGTTTAGCACTGAATTAAACCACTCAGGAGCTTTTTCGTGAGTATCATTTATATCAATATTTTCTTGAGCTCTGAAATAAAATTCCGTAAAAAAATTCGAAACAGTATGGGATGCAAGGAGAATATCCTTGCTCTTTTTATTTTCAAT
>JAGBID010000222.1 GCA_017935165.1 Clostridia bacterium | reverse complement strand
GAAATTCCATGGTCTTGTTTCAATATTAAGTCTGTGAGGTGCTGCACCGGAAACGTGGAAAACTTTACCGATAACTCCACGTTTTATTAAATCCCTTGCATATATAGCAGCATCATTATCAATGCTTTCGCAGTAATAAACGAAATATTTACGCTTTGTTTCAGCCATAACTTTTTTTACTTCGGTTATCTGTTTCAAGCTTGTCATTGGAGCTTTGTCAACAAAGAAATCCTTACCGTTTTTCATAGCCTTAATACCAATTTCAGCTCGCCTTGAAGGGATATCAGCACTTACAATCAGTTTAGTTTCAGGGTCGGTAAATATTTTATCGGTGTCCTTTTCAAAAACAGCCTCAGGAAATTCCTTTAAGAAGCTATCAACAAGCCTGGTGTCCTCATCATAAACATATTTAAGTTTAATACTTTTTCCTGCATTTAAAAGTCCTTTTACCATAGAGTAGATATGTCCGTGTGCAAGACCTATTACGCTGAAACAAAGGCTTTTTTCAATAAGCTTTTCTGCTTTATCCTTAAAAATAAAAATATCTTCTTTTTTCATAATAACCTCAAAACTGCGTTTTTTATATAATAGCACATTTTTATATTATAAACAACAATTTTACTGCGACATAAATTTATCAAATCTGTAAAATAATTATAATATAATTAAATAAAGGATGTGGTAAAATGGAGCTTGAAAAATTAAATAATAAGGAACTTATAAAAATTATTAATGAAAAGAATGAATATATAAAAGAGCTTGAAAATAAACTGAGTTTTGTTATAGACCTTGCCGAGGAAGAAGAGGAAGAAAATTTGATATGGTCATAAAAATGCCGTAAACCATAAAGTTTACGGCAAGTTTTTTTAAATATGGTAATGAATCGGAATTCCGTTTTTCATTCTTATTATCTGTTCACCCTGGATTAAAGGCAGGAAATAATCTACAGCTTCGTTTGTTACATTGTTTTTATCTGCATTTATCCATTTTAAGGGGAATTTCTTTTCCTTATTAGCAACTTCATTAACGTCTACAGGCTCGGTAATAACCGTATAGGGGGTGTTATAAAGGCGTTTAAAGGCCATCATTTTACCTGTTAAGCCTTGCATAGCAGCTTTAACAGCATCTTCGGCAATTTTTTCAGCTTCAAGTATATCTGTGTTGGAGCTGATGTGAGAGGAGCAGCGCTGCATAACGTTAAGTTCAATTGAGCGTACCTTGCAGCCGACTTCTCTGAATACTATATTTTCAAGGGTTTTACCTATACCGCTAAGCTGTTCATGGCCAAAAACGTCCACAATACCCTTCTTGGGGTCAAAGTCATTTTCACCTTCTTTAATTTTAACACCTTCAGAAACAGCTACAATAACAGCTTTATGAACGTGCCTTACCTTTCTGATATCCTCAAGGAAACGTTCAACGGAGAATTCATTTTCAGGTAAATAGATAAGGTGGGGTGCATACTCACCGTTTGCTCTTAGAACACAAGTAGAAGCTGTGAGCCAACCTGCGTGTCTGCCCATTATTTCTATAATGGTTATGGAATCAATACTGTAAACAGAACTGTCTCTGATGATTTCCTGAACAGTAGCAGCTACGTATTTAGCAGCTGAACCAAAACCGGGAGTATGGTCAGTACATTCAAGGTCATTATCAATTGTCTTAGGGATACCGATTATTCTTATGTCTTTTTTTCTTTCAGCCATAAAACGTGAAAGCTTATTAACAGTATCCATAGAGTCATTGCCGCCTATATAGAAGAAAGCTCCAATACCGTGTTTTTCAAAACACTTAAGTATCTTTTCATAAACCTCGCTGTCCTCGTGGAAATCAGGAAGCTTATAACGGCAGGAACCAAGAACAGTGGAAGGTGTCTGTCTTAAAAGATCCATATCATCATTAGTTCTTACTACAGCGTTTAAATTAACAAGTTCATCCTTAATAATGCCTTCAATTCCATTTATAGAACCGAAAACGTGAGAAATGTCTTTTTCTTTTAATGCTTGTCTGTATACACCTAAAAGTGAAGCGTTTATAGCACAGGTGGGACCGCCGGATTGTGCAACTGCTATATTCATTGTGTTATTCCTTTCGTGCATTTCTATAATATATTAATTATATCACAGAATTTAAATTTAATCAATGTTGACTCTGCGGAATTTAAATTATATAATTGTTTTATGAATTTTTTTACAGAAAGTTGGGATCTTGTGGAGAAATACGCTTGGAAAGCTACTGTTAAAGAAGGGTGCCTTCAGGAATATTGCCGTCGTCATAACGAGATATGGCAGGAAATGAAAGATGTATTAAACGAAGCCGGCATAGTTAACTATACTATCTGGAACGTTGGCAACGAACTTTTCGGTTACTATGAATGTACCAAAGGTGCAGAGTACGCCGCAAAGGTTCAAGCTGAGAGTGAAATAGTAGATAAATGGAATGAGTACATGAAGGACGTAATGGTAATGGAAATGGATCCCATTACAGGTGCTCAGCCGCTTTTAGAAAAAGTTTTTGAGTTTAATTGAGGTGGTATTATGCGTATAATGACAAGTAATATTTGGGGTGATTATTTCGGTAACCCTGTTGAGCTTCGCGAGGACCAGCTTTTTAATGTTTTTAAAAAGTATAATCCTGATATTTTAGGTGTGCAGGAAGCAAGGATGTCTTTCCAAAAAAGTAAGCTCTTTAAAAAGCTTGGTGAGGAATATGCTGTCATTGGTGTAAGTGATTATGAACCTGTTAACCATGAGCCCTTGTTCTACAAGAAAAAATATAAGCTTATAGAAAGCGGTTTTGAATATCTTCTTGATACTCCCGACCTTACAAAGGGTATTACCTATGCGGTCCTTTTTGATGAAGAGAATAATAAGAAATTCGCAGTCTTAAATACACATTTCTGGTTTAAGGGCGGCGCTGAACACGATTTAATAAGAGTTACAAATGCAAAGCAGATTATATCAAGAATGAAATATCTTTCAGATAAATATAACTGCCCTTCATTTATGTTCGGTGACCTTAATTGTTTCATAACAAGCGAAGCCTACAAGACGTTTCTTGATAATGGCTTAACACCGCTTTATGATATTGCAATAGTTAAAGAAAATAAAACCACCTACCACGGCTATCCTCAAAGGGGAGAGGATGGTTTCTACCACAGCACAATGAGTGATAGAGGCAGGGAATTTGCTTTCGACCATATTTTAGTCTATGGCGGAGAAATTAAAGTAAGTAATTATATCGTAGTTGAGGATCAGGATGCCTTGGATGCAACTGACCACAACCCCGTATTTGCCGACGTAATAATATAAGGAACTTAATATGAATAGAGAATTAGTGCCCTTTAATATGGAGAAAATGGTGGAGATAACCAAACGATATGAGAAAATTTACACAGAAAATTCTCCAAGGGCTTTAATACAAATTCGCTCCTGCAAAAATAACGGCATTATTAACAAAGAAGTAAAGCCTTTAAATGCATACAAATTTCCTGAGGACAGGGATATTTATCTTGATGCTTTGGCTGAAAACAGCTATATGTATTCCCGCTTCCACGAAAGATTTGATGACGATCATATAGTTTCAGCTTCCCCTTGGTACGGAATTGCTGATTTAACGGGATTTTTAGGCGGTAAGGTGGATTTCACTGCGGATACCTCATACCATCACCAGATATGTGAAAACTTCGCGGATTTCAGAAAATTATCCCTTAATAAGGAAAATAACCCATGGGTTGAGCTTGTATCGGGCGGAGTTAAGTATATGAGGGAGAAGTGGGGTAAATATATCCCAATAGCTTTCGACGGTGCCGACGGTCCCGGCGACGTAGCCAATGTGATAAGGGGTAACGATTTATTTTATGATGTTTACGATTACCCCGACGAGCTTCCCGAGCTTATGGATTTCTGCGCAAAGGCAGTTAACTTTACCCTCGATTTACAAAGGGCTGAAGCAACAGAGGTTAAGGGCGGATATTTAGCAGGCTTTAAAACCTGGATGCCGGGTAAATGCGTAGGTCAGCTTTCAGAAGATTTTTCAACAATGGTTTCACCTTCCGTATATGAAAAGCACTTCTTACACGCTCTTGAAAAGACTGTCAAGGATTCATCAATGGCTATGATGCACGTCCACTCAGTAGGCGAACAGCTTATTCCTTTGTTTACAAGTGTGGATAAAATAAAGCTTTTTGAGCTGTCAAGTGACCCAAATGCACCAAGAGCAGTTGAAACCTTCCGCAAGTACAAAAAGTATTTCAGGGATAAGGTTGTTGAAATAGCACCTACCTTCGATGAGCTTATAAATATGGAGGATATTCTAAGCGAGAATCGTATAATCGTATGGTACTATGCTGAAAACGAGGACGATGCCAAGAGAGCTATCGAATTTGTTAATAAATATAGGAGCGATTAAATATGATTAAAGAATTAATTCCTTTCAATTATGAGAAAGCGGAACAAATAGCAAAAAGAACAGAGGCTTTTTATCAAGGGGATAAAGGAAAAGCTCTGATTCATATAAGATCTTGCGGTGAAAACGGAATAATTTACAATAAAATTAATCCGCTTAATACATACAGATTTCCCGAAGATATGGAGCATTATCTCGATTTGAGAGCGGAAAACGATTATCTTTCTGCAAGATTTCATGAAAGATTCGACGATGATTTAATAGTATCAACATGCCCCTGGTACGGTATTGCTGAGCACACAGCTTTTTTAGGTGGCGGCGTTGATTTTTCATCTGATACAAGCTATAATCACCAGATATGTAATGATAGTATCGAGGAATATAAAAGTATAAATCTGAATAAAGAAAATATGTGGATAAAGCTTGTTTCCGGAGGTATAAAATATCTAAAAGAAAAATGGGGCGAATACATTCCGGTAAGACTTCGCGGAGCCGATGGTCCAAGCGATATAGCCAATGTAATAAGAGGTAACGAGCTCTTTTACGATATATACGATAATCCTGAAGAGCTTGAAGGGCTGATGAAATTTTGCGCAGATGCCATGAATTTTACACTCGATTTACAGCGAAATGAAGCTACAAAAATTAATGGCGGATACATAAACGGTTTTT
>JAGBID010000221.1 GCA_017935165.1 Clostridia bacterium | reverse complement strand
TTATGAAATTTTTGAAAAATGCGGTTTGTCAGGAATAAGAATCCCGGCTGAAATCGAAAACAGGGTGACAGACATACATATATCGGTAAATAAACCTGTTACTTTATATACATATAACGATAAATACGAAACTAATAAAAACTTTAATTCAAAGGAAATAAACGATTTATTTTTAAGAATTAATAATTATTCACTTTATAAGCAATCAACCAACATAAAAAACGGATATATAATTTTAAACGGAAAGTATCGCTGCGGAATATGCGGCACTGCTGTATATAAAAATAATGAACTTGTTACAATTAAAAATATAAGTTCAATAAATATAAGGGTGCCAAGAAGCGTAAAAGGAGCAGCAGATGAAGTTGTAAAAAGCTGTAAAGCTAAACTGCTTTACGGTGTGCTTTTAGTCGGCGAGCCATCCTCAGGAAAAACTACGGTACTTAAGGACCTTGTAGCTCAGCTTGGAAATTACAGAGTTGCTTTGCTTGATGAAAGAAACGAGCTTTATTGCGGTCAGAAGTGTGATGTAATATCCGGCATAAATAAAAAAGAGGGAATAAGCCGCCTTATGAGAACAATGTCTCCGGAAATAATTGTATGTGATGAATTGGATAGCGGTGATACAAGTGCTATTGAATGTGCTGTCTCCTCAGGCGTATGTGTAATTGCTTCTGCACACGGTGATTTAAATGCTAAATTTATTCGACCGACATTAAAAGATTTATTGGAAACCGGAGCATTCAATACAGTTATTCAGCTTTCTTCAAGGGAATGCCCCGGAAAAATCAGAAGAATATACAGTATAGAGGAATTAAATGAGATTTTTGAGCTTTATTCTTGTGGTCAGCAGCGGCGTTTTAGTAGGATATGAAAACTATTCAATGCTTAAAAAAAGAATTGTAAATTTAGGAGAATTTGTTTTATTTCTTTATGAAATAGAAATCAACCTGAGTTTTTACTCGGATGATATAACCACGATTATAAGAAATTCAAAAAATAAAGTAGCAGAAAAAATAGGCTCCTATATGGAAAGTGAGGATATTTACACCGCTTTTGATAATGCGGGTAAGCTATTGTTTCCTTTAAATAAGGACAGAGAATTTTTCCTTAGGTTTATAAAGGATTTTGGCAGGAGCGATTTAAACAGTCAGCTTTCCAATATACAAAAATACATTACTAAAACCGAGGAAAAATGTCAGGAAGCAGAAAAAGAGCTTGCTTTAAAAGGCAAAACAGGTTTTATATTCTCATTTTTTATTTCGTTTTCTTTAGGATTGATATTTTTATGAAGTAAAAAGAAAGGAAAATAAATATGGATGTGGATCTTATATTTAAAATAGCTGCAATCGGTATTATTGTGGCTGTGTTAAATCAGCTTCTTGCACGAAGCGGCAGGGATGATCAAGCGATGATGACGACTATAGCAGGGCTTATTGTTGTTCTAATGATGATAATAAATGAAATCAGCGTGCTGTTTGACACTATAAAGAATCTTTTCGATCTATGAATCAATTAAGTATATTTATGATTATTATAGCCGGTGTGATTGCGTCTTTACTTGTTAAGAAGTACGAACAGAGCTTAGGTCTTTTAATATCAGTTGTTGCAGGAGTAATTATAATAGCTGAAGGATTAAAAAGTTTTAACGATATAAATGTAAAGCTGAATAGCTTTACAGAATACAGTGAATTCTTCAAAATCCCACTAAAAGCTCTTGGAATCACTATAATATCTCAAATTTGTATAGCACTCTGCGATGAAGCGGGTGACAAGCTATTAAGCTTTACAGCGTCATTTACGTCGAAGCTTTCTGTTTTGATTATATCACTTCCGCTTATTGAGGAGATACTTACGATTCTTAATACCGCAATATAAAATGATATGAAAATAAAAAGGATAAGCATAATTTTTATAGGTCTCAGTTTGCTTTTTGCTTTAAGTGTCAGTGCCAATGAAGAAAGTACAGTTGAAGCAGAAATAAAAGAAAAACTTAATACTGAAGTTTTGTCAGAAGCTTTGGATGAAGAAACGCAAAATTATCTTGATATGTCAGGCATTGAGGAAAGCTCCGTAAATTATTTTGATTTTGGTAAAATAGCAGAAACGTTTAAATATATATCTTCGGGAGTAATACCAAATATATTTTCTGAATTCTCATTGCTTTGTTCGCTGCTGATAGTCGCATCCCTTTTATCAAGCTTCGAAACAGATAAAAATGTTTCAGATGTAGCAATAACTGTCATATCTGCCCTTATGATATATCCGAAAGTGTTAAGTTTAAGTGAAACGGTCAAAAATGCTGCTGCAAGCCTTTCTGTGTTTATAAAATCAGCAATTCCTGTGTATGCAGGTATTATCACCTTCCACGGTAAAGCTTCAACAGGAAGTGCATATGCTGCACTAACTTTGTTTTCAGCCGAAGCTGCAGATTTTATTGTAACCTCATTGGCTCTTCCTTTAATACCGTTAATGCTTTCTTTAAGCTTAACTGCTGCTTTTACGGGAAAAAGCTTTGATAAAATTAACGAGAAAATTGAAAAGCTTATAAAATGGGTGCTTGTAATAACTGTTACCATTTTTTCAGCTGTAACTTCATTGCAAACAGTTGTAACAAGCAATACAGATGCTCTTGCCATGAAAGGTGCAAGGCTTATGGTTTCCACCGCTGTTCCAATAGTAGGCTCTGCCCTTGGTGATGCATTAAACGCAGTTAACGGCAGCCTGGCTGTTATAAGGTCAGGGGCAGGTGCATTTGGTATTCTTGCAGTTATATTTATATTTGCACCGGTGGTAATAAATATAACTCTCAATATGCTTTCGCTTTTCTTTTTGTCGCTTATTTGTGAGCTGTTCGGGATGAACAAATTAATCGTACTTATAAACAGCTCGATGTCACTTTATAAACTGATGATAGCATCCGTATTTACAATGGTGTCGGTAGCTGTTATAAGTGCGGCAATACTTATAACGCTTATAAAATAAAGGAATATTATGGAAAATCTTTACCCTGTAATCTTAAATTTATGTCAGACTTTCCTTATAACAGAGCTACTGTGTTCGCTTATTCCTGAAGAAAAGGCGCTTAAATGGTGCATAAACATTGTGACAGTTTACATTATTCTTTCGCTGTTAATTAATATGGGCAGCATTGATTTTAATTTCGAATATAAGCTTGAGGATATAAGAACAGAAGAAAGCATAGATAACCTTTACTTAAGCGAAAGCGAGAAAGCTTTATCGAAAAATATGAAAGGTGTTTTGGAGTCAGTTTACATAGAAGTGGATGATGTTGAACCTGTCTTGGAAATAAACGAGGAAGGAACAGTAGCCTTAAAAAGCTTGTGTGTAAGACTTAAATATAAAAGTGATATTGAGAGAGCAAGGGCTGTGATAAGAAATGTTTTTGAATACAGTAAGGAGTTTGAAATAGAGGTGATTGCGGTTGGATAAATTAAAAGAAATTAAAAACTTTTTAAACGAAAAGCTTAATAAAAAACAAAGAATTGTAATCTTAATAGCATTAACAGCTCTTGCTTTTCTCATTTTAACAAAGGAAAACAAAAATACGGAAGTAACCGTAAAAAACGAAGAAAACACAGGAAATATAACCGAAACAGAAAAATATATAAAGAACCTTGAAGAGTCGTTAAGCGATATAATCTGTGCTATAACCGGCGAAGACAGCGTTAAAATAATGATAACAGCTGAAAATTCATATGAGAAAGTATACGCCAAAGAAACTGAGGAAAACGGTGAAAAGAAAGGTGAAGCCTACGTAATAGTAAAAAACTCTTCACAAAGCCAAAGTGCATTAATACTTAAAGAAATTGAGCCGGAAATAAAGGGTGTTGCTGTGGTTACAAACAAAGCCGAAAATTTTCTTATAAAAGAACAGATCATAGAGGCGGTTAAAACCGTATTAGGAATAAGTGCCTCCAAGGTATCCGTAGTTCCTTTATACTCAAATTATAAGTAATAAATAAAAAGCTTAGGAATAAATATATATTAAAAATCGAAATCAAATATTTAGGAGGACCCTTGCGAGGGCGGGGGCAAGTAGAAATTATGAAAAAGTTTGAAAAATTAGGTAAAAAGCAAATAACGCTGGCGGCACTTATTCTTGCATTAGGTGCAACGGTATATATCAATTGGCAATTCACAACCCCCGAAGCACAGCCCGTTTCAGCCGGGAGCGAAACTGTAAAAGAAAATAAATCGGACAATGAAAAAGAAAATACCTACGGTCAATTAGGTATAGCGGAGCTTGTAAACAGTTCTTACGTTGAGGTGGAAACAGTTAATGATGAAATTATAGAAGAATCAGAAATTGATGCTTACGAAGTTAGCGCAAAGCTTTCAAAAGCCAGACTCGACAGGCAGAATTCAAGGGACAGTGCGCTTGAGCTTCTCGATGAAGTTTTAAGTAATGTGGAAAGTGACAGCGATGCAAAAAAACAAGCAATTGATGAAGCATCACTGATAGCACAGAATATGGTAAAAGAGTCAAATATAGAAACTCTTATTAAATCAAAAGGGGTAAAGGATATAGTTGTATATTTAACAGAGGATTCCTGCAGTGTTGTTGCTGACAATGTTAAGGATAATATATTGCTTATTCAGGAGATAATAGTAAAAGAAACAGGCCTTACCCCCGATAAAATTACTGTAACTGAATTAGGCTAAGGTTGACTATCGGCGAAAATGTGTGTATAATTATAAAGCCGATAGTGATACTTGAAAATTGCATTGACTGTTTTATAATTTTAGGTTCACCGGCAATAGGGTGAACCTTTATTTTTTATATTGGATTGGTGATATTATGACAAGAAAAGAATCAAGAGAGCTTACTTTTGCAATACTCTTCGAAAGAGCAGTAACAAATGAAACAATTGAAGAGATACTTGAAAACGCAGCAGAATCAAGAGGCCTGGAGCTAAATGATTTTATTAAAAACCATGTAAACGGTGTTTTTGAAAATGAGGAGAAAATCGACGAAGTTATTAAGAGGAATCTTAAGAGATGGACTTTTTCCCGCCTTTCTAAGGTAAGTGTGGCTTTATTGAGACTTGCTGTGTGGGAAATGCTTTATGACGAGAGTATTCCCGTAGGCGTTTCGATAAATGAAGCTGTTGAGCTTGCTAAAACTTATGGCGGTAAGGACGATGCACCCTACATTAACGGAGTGCTTTCCAGTGTAGCAAAGAGCGAAGAGTTAGCCGAAAAGAAATAATTAAAAAGCGGTGAAAAATATGGAAAAAACATATCTCGGTATTGATACAAGTAACTATACAACCTCCGCAGCATTATGCGGTAAAATAACTTTTAACGGCAAGATGCTCCTTCCTGTGGAAGAGGGTAAGGTTGGTCTTCGCCAAAGCGAAGCTGTTTTTCATCACGTGAAACAGCTTCCTTCTTTAGTGGAGGATGCCTTTGCCAAGTTAGGCAGCGAGAAGATATCTGCAATAGGTGTAAGTGACCGTCCCCGTTCAAACAAAGAATCATATATGCCTTGCTTTTTGGCAGGTGACGGAGCGGCTACAATGCTTGCGGCTGCTTTAAATGTACCCTTATATAAGTTTTCACATCAGCAGGGCCATATTGCCGCGGCACTTCATTCAACCGGTAACATAGATATTATCAAGGATAATTTTATTGCCTTCCATATTTCAGGCGGCACAACCGAGGCTTTAATGGTAGCACCGGATGAGGAAAAGTTGCCCCAGTGCACGGCTGTAGCATCTACTTTGGATCTTAAAGCCGGTCAGGCAATTGACAGAATAGGTGTAATGCTTGGACTGCCTTTCCCTGCAGGAAAATACGTTGATGAACTTTCAAAAAAGTCCACTCAGGATTTTAAAATAAGACCATCAATGATAAGCAACAATTTCTCCCTTTCAGGCGTACAGAACAGGTGTGAAGCTATGTTTGAAGCAGGCGTACCCCATGAGGATATCGCCAAGTTTGTTTTGATGAGCGTTATTACTTCCATAGACGCTTGCCTTGAAAAGCTTCTTTCCGATTACGGTAAAAATCTTCCCATAGTATTTTCAGGTGGTGTTTCCTCCAATTCACTTATGAGAGAGTATATGGTTTCAAAGTACGGCGCTATTTTTACACAGCCTCAGTATGCATCCGATAATGCCTACGGAACAGCAGTGCTTACAGCCATAAAGAGCGGTGAGCTTATTTAAAATCAAAAGAAAGCACGGTAAATAAAATGGTTCTGACAGTAAGTCAGCTTAACACCTATATCAAAACTCTTTTAGATGGCGACAATGTATTGAAATCTGTGTTTATCACAGGAGAGATAACCAACTGTACCCGCCACTATAAATCAGGACATATATATTTCTCTTTAACCGACGGAAAGAGTCTTATAAAAGCCGTTATGTTTCAGGATAGTGCTGCACGCCTTAAATTTAAACCTGAGGATGGCTTAAAAGTTATTGTTTCAGGTAAAATATCTGTTTACGATGCAGCGGGCCAGTACCAGCTTTACGTAAGGAGTATGCAGCCCGACGGTTTAGGCAGTGAAGCTTTGGCTTTTGAACAGCTTAAAGAAAAGCTTAATAAAGAAGGCGTTTTCAGTAAGCAAAGGCCTTTACCTTTATTTCCCTCAAAAATTGCCGTTGTAACCTCAAGAAACGGAGCAGCACTTCAGGATATATTAAGTATCCTTGCAAGAAGGTGGCCTGTTGCGGAAATATTACTTTTTCCGGCTTCCGTTCAGGGCGAGCTTGCCGCAAACGAATTAACAAATGCAGTTAAAAAAGCCGATAAACAGGCAGATGTCATAATAATCGGTAGGGGCGGCGGAGCCAAGGAAGATCTTTCTGCTTTTAATAACGAAGCTTTGGCAAGGGCAATATACGCTTGTGAAAGTGTTGTTGTTTCTGCCGTAGGACATGAAACCGATTTCACCATTTGTGATTTTGCGGCAGATTTACGAGCACCAACGCCTTCAGCCGCAGCTGAGCTTGTAAGTCCCGATATTTATGAGATTATGGATTCCGTAATTGACAGCTTCGTTTATATGAAAGAAGCTGTTGAAAATAAAATAGAGCGTGTAAGCTTATATCTTGATTCACTTACAAGTGAAGGCCGTTTCTTTAATCCCGAAAGCTTATTTAAGGATAAGAAAAAAGAACTGGAGCTTTTATATGAAAGAATGAATCTGATTATGAAAAATAAGCTTACCGAAAAAATCAACGAGCTTAAACATTCATCAGGTAAGCTTGATGAGTTAAGTCCCTTAAAAACCTTATCAAGAGGTTATGCCTTCATTGAAAAGGATAAAGAGGTAGTTAACTCTGTATCAAATTTAAAATACGGTGACAAAGTAACGGCTCATTTTAAAGACGGTAAGCTTAATATGGAGGTAATAGAGTAAAATGAAAATAGAAGAATCACTTAAAAGACTTAAAGAGATAGTTGATAAATTAGGCGGCGGTGACCTTTCTCTTGACGATAGTCTCAAGCTTTTTGAGGAAGGCGCAGCTATATCTGCTAAATGCTACGATTACCTAAAAAAAGCTGAGCAGAAGGTTACTGAAATTACAGACACAGTAAAAACCTTTGATGAATAAATAAAGAGGAGAGCCGAAAAGGCGAAAATTATTATGAACGATCTGCTTAATAAAATTGAAAAAGCTCTTGATGAATATACTTCAATACCTCATTCACATTATATGGACAAGGTATTTGAAGCGATGCGCTACAGTCTTCTTGATGCAGGTAAAAGAGTAAGACCGATGCTTACTTTGCTTTTTGCAGAAGCTGCCGGCGGAAGTATTGAAAACGCTATGCCTTTTGCTTTAGCTGTTGAAATGATACATACCTATTCGCTTATTCACGATGACCTTCCGTTAATGGATGATGATGATATGAGAAGGGGTAAGCCTTCAAACCATATTGTTTACGGTGAGGATATTGCACTTTTAGCAGGAGACGGTCTTTTAACTCTTGCATTTGAAGCTTGTCTTTGTGAAAAGGCAATAAGCGCTGTAGGTTATGAAAAGGCTGCAAAGGCTGCACTTGTTTTATCAAAATACGCAGGTGTAAGAGGAATGGTTGGCGGACAGTGTATAGATGTTATGTCTGCAGGCAAAATAACAAGAGAAAACGAACTTTTTGAAATGGTAAGCGGCAAAACCGTTGCGCTCTTAAAAGCTGCATCTATAATGGGTGTTATTGCAGCAGGCGGAAATGAAAAACAGGTAAAAGCAGCTGAGGATTATGCTCAGGGTCTTGGTATGGCGTTCCAGATTCGTGATGATATTCTTGATATTACAGGTGACCCCACAACTCTCGGCAAGAACGTTGGTATCGATGAAAAGAACGATAGGTTTAACTATGTTTCACTTTACGGACTTGCAGGTGCTCAGATTTTGGTTGAGCAGTTTACAGATGAAGCGATAAAAGCTTTGGATGCTTTTGAAAATTCCACTTTAGAGCTTAAGAATTATGCCCTTAAGCTTATCAACCGCGAAAAATGAGGAAGCTTCAGTTTACGGTCGAAAGTGAAAGCATTAGTGTTAAGGATTATTTAAAAAGGCATCTTAACATATCAAGCCGCAGTATTATCGGGTTAAAGGGCATTGAAAACGGAATTACATTAAACGGACTAAAAGCCCGTACTGTAGATATGATGAAAAGGGGAGACCTGCTGAGTGTGCTTGTAGATGACCCCGAATTTATTGATGAAGGTAAGATTCCTTTTAAAGTTTTATTTCAGGATGAAAACTATATCGTTTTGGATAAACCTCCCTTCACAACTGTTTATAAAAGCGGCAAGGAGGAAAAGAACGTAAATGATATTTTAACATCAAAGTACCCGACCTTTGCCTTCAGACCTTTTTACAGGCTTGATAAAAACACAAGCGGTACTTTGCTCCTTGCAAAGAACGGCCTTGTAATGCAGGGTACAGAGGTAAATAAGGTGTATTTTGCTCTATGCCATGGCATGGTTCCTGAAAAAGGAATAATAAACGAAGCTATTTCTCTGGAGGAAAACAGCGTTATAAAAAGACGCTGCGGCTACGGCGGACTTTCGGCTGTTACAGAGTATGAAAGAATTGATTTTGACGGTGAAAACAGCTTCGTTAAAATGATTCTTCACACAGGCAGGACTCACCAGATTCGCGTTCATTTCTCTTTCATAGGCCATCCTTTATTGGGCGATGACTTATATGGCGGAAAGCAGGAGCTTATAAACCGTCAGGCACTTCACTGCGGTACCTGCAAGATTGAAAATAAAGCATTAAGCTTTGAGAAAAAGGTCGTAAGTCAGTTTCCTGTTGATTTTATTTCAGCTTTTAAAAATAAAATAGAATAAAAATAAGCTGCCTTATTAAGGCAGCTTAAAATAAATAGCGTAAAAATAGAAAAAAGGGAACCGAATTCGGCTCCCGAAATTTCTAAAATCAGATTGCTCTTGTAACTTTACCGGAACGTAAGCAGCGTGTGCAGGCGTATACACGAGTGGGTGTACCGTTTACAATAGCCTTTACTCTTCTGATGTTGGGCTTCCATGTTCTGTTAGAACGTCTGTGTGAGTGAGAAACCTTAATACCGAAGGAAACATCCTTACCGCAAATTTCACATTTTGCCATTTTACTGCACCTCCTTAGGGTTCAAATGCATTTGCAACGCTCAATATTGTAACAGATTCTTTCAATAAATGCAAGTTTTTTTTGAAAGTAATTGTGTTTTTTCTTGATTTGTATTATACTTTTTATAAAAAGGAGAGGATTAGATGATTTTTAGTGCAATTCGCCAAATAATTTCGGGCGGTTCGGTGGATTTTACGTCCTTGGTCGCTCAGGTTTTGTCCGTATTGTTTGTTATAATTTGTATTTTACCCCTTCACGAATTTGCTCACGGCCTCATCGCAGTGAAGCTTGGTGATAATACACCTAAGTGGGATAAGCGATTAACCTTAAATCCTATTGCAAGTCTTGACCCTATCGGTGCCCTTGCTCTTTTATTATTCGGCTTCGGTTGGGCAAAGCCTGTGCAGGTAAATCCCCGTAATTTCAAAAACCCAAAAACAGGTATGGCTATAGTAGCTTTAGCAGGTCCCGTTTCAAATCTTTTAGCAGCCTTCCTTGGTATGTGCATTTTAATGCCTATATTAATTTTTGCACCTTATAACGGATTTGTACTTTTCATTTACTACTTTTTAGAGTATTATATTATTGTAAATATCGGACTTGCGGTATTTAACCTTATTCCTATACCGCCACTTGACGGATCTAAAATTTTAATGGCTTTTTTAAACGACAGATTCTTAAGCTTTTACTATCAGTATCAGCAGATAATCACAATGGTACTGTTTGCTGTTCTTTTTACCGGTATACTCTCCAGGCCTTTAACAATTGTAGAAAACTTTATTTACAACGGTATGTTCGATTTAGCAAGCCTGCCTTATAAGCTGTTGGGAGCATTTTAATGGAAGTGTTATCATACAAAGTACAAAATTTTGAAGGTCCTCTTGACGTACTGCTTACACTTATTTCAAAGAATAAAATGAATATCTATGATATTGAGATAAGTCTGCTTTTAGAGCAGTATATGGAACAGATAAACTTAATGCAGCAGTTTGATATGGATGTGGCAAGCGAGTTTCTTGAAATGGCGGCAAGGCTTGTTCATATAAAAACCGTATCCCTTTTACCAAAGCATGAGGAAGAGGAAAAGGAATTAAAGCGCGAACTTACAGGTCAGCTGATTGAGTATAAGCAGTGTAAAGAAATAGCAGCTATGCTTTCACAGATGATGAATTTTAACAGGCTCGTAAAGGAACCGGAAAATATTCCTGTTGATATGCGTTATACTTTAAACCATGCGCCTGAGCTTCTTTTAAAGGCATATTTAAATGCAGCAGGAAAAGGTAAACGTTTTATTCCCGTAAAAGAAGAAAGGTTCAAAGAACTGGTTGTAAGAAGGTTTGTGTCAGTTGCTTCTCAGGTTAATGTAATTATGGAAGCTCTTGAAGGAAATGGTGAAATAGAGCTTGAAGCCTTTTTTAAAAACAAAGCGGACAGTTCAGAGCGTGTGGCTGCATTTTTAGCTGTATTAGAGCTTGTGAAAGAAAAAAGAATAAGAATAGAAGATGAAAGTAAGAATATAGTTCTTAAACTTACATAAAGGATAAAAGATGAGATCAGAAGAGATTATAGGTGAAATTGAAGCTGTGGTATTTGCTTCAGGCGAAATAGTTCCCGCAGATAAAATTATCGAAGCATTTGATATAAGCGAGGAGCTTTACCTTGAAGCAGAAAAGCTCTTGATGGAAAAATATAATAAGCCTACAAGCGGTATTCACCTTTTGAAAATCGGTAACGGACTTCAGTTTTGTTCCAATCCCGAGTACATAAAAAGTGTTCAAAGGGTGCTTAATTTAAAAAAGAATACTCCATTATCGCCTGCAGCTATGGAGGTTTTGGCATTGGTAGCTTATAATGAGCCTGTTACAAAAGCTTATGTTGAGCAGGTAAGAGGTGTTGACTGTTCAGGAGTTATAAGCACTTTAATCCAAAGGGAATTAATAGAGGAGAGGGGAAGGCTGGAGCTTCCCGGAAGACCTCTGCTTTACGGAGTAACAGAGAATTTTTTAAGGTGCTTTAACATAAGCGACCTTTCTTTCCTTCCTGTGCTGCCTGAAAATGATGAAGAAAATAAAGAAAAACCTGAAGAAAATCAAGAGGTGTAAAATTAAGTGATTGCTTTATACGTTTTATGTGGTATAATTGCACTGATAGTATTAATTTTGTGTATGCCACTTTATTTTTCGGTGGAATATTCGGACGAGGTTAAGATAAACTTCAGGTTCCTTTTTATCGATTCAAGAAAAATGAAGCCTAAAGAGGAAAAGCCTGAGGAAGAAAAGCCAAAAGAGGAACCTAAAAAAGAGGAAGAAGAGCCTAAAGAAAAGAAACCGAACAAAATGGTTTTAAAGCTTAAAGCCTACTTAAAATACAAAGGCTTTAAGGGTATAATGGCAATTCTTGGTGATATATTAAAAACCACCTCTAAAATGGTCTGGAATATACTTAAAAAGATAAGAATAAAAGAGCTTGACCTTTATGCTGTTGTAGGCGGCAGTAACGCAAGCGACATAGCCATTGAATACGGTAAAGCCTGCAGCGTTATTTATCCTGCGGTTACTCTTATTAAAAAAATATGTAAATCTCCCAAAAAACCTAAAGTAACAGTGGATGCCGATTATTCACTTGGTGAATCCAAGGTTATATGCACAGCAGAAGTTTATATCCGCCCCATATTTGTTCTGGGCGCAGCTTTCCCGTTAGTTAAAACTGTAATAAAATATATAATTGATTTTCAGAAAGGAAGTAAATTATGAGCGCAAACAACGTAAACAACATTATTGGTGTATCAATGGAAAAAATTAAGGAAATGGTAGATGTTAACACAGTCCTCGGCAAGCCCGTAACAACACCCGACGGCACAACTGTTATCCCGATTTGCACAGTTAACTGCGGTTTCGCTTCAGGCGGTTCCGACATTCCTTCATCCCACGCTCCGCAGGGCGGACTTTTCGCAGGCGGTTCCGGTGCAGGCATCACAATTACTCCCATTGCATTTTTAGTTGTTGCTAACGGCAGTGTAAGAGTTCTTCAGATCGAACCCTTCACAAGCTCTGTGGACAGAGTCATCCAGACAGTTCCCGATGTTGTTGATAAAATCGGAAACCTTGTTACAAGCCTCAAGCCCGAAAAGCCTGAAGAAAAAGCATAAGAACATTAATATAATCCTCCTTTTCTTCATAGATTTTGTTATATGAATTAAAAGGGGGATTTATCCTGAAAAGATATTTTGCATTTCTTTTGTGCTTTGTTATATTAGCTGTTCCTTTTAAAGCAAATGGCAGTAATATATCCGCTCTTTCATATATCGTATATTCACCTGATACAGACGAGGTGGTACTTGAAAAGGATTCTGAAAAAAGGCTCCCCATGGCAAGTACGACCAAAATAATGACAGCTCTGATAGTATTGGAATATATCGAAAAATACGGCGACAAGCTTGTATCGGTTACCCACGAGATGTGTACAGTAGAAGGCTCTGCCTTAGGACTTAACGAAGGGGACAAAATAAACCTTTCATCCTTAGTTAAAGGGATGCTTTTAGCTTCAGGAAATGACGCAGCCAACACATCTGCTATATTTATATCAGGCAGCACCGAGGGTTTTGTTAAGCTTATGAATAATAAAGCAAAGGAGTATAAGCTCTACAGCACTTCCTTTGAAACACCTTCGGGATTAGATGGCGAAAATCACTATTCATCAGCCAAGGACCTTGCTTTGCTTTCGGCTGTTGCCCTTGAAAATAACAGCTTTAGAGAAATAGTTAAAAGCAAGAGCTTGACTATTGAGTATTATTCAGCACAAAAAGAAAAGAGGATAAAAGTTAACCTCAAAAATCACAATAAGCTGCTTGTGAATCTTGAAGGCTGTATAGGCATAAAAACAGGCTACACCAAGAAATCCGGCAGGTGCCTTGTTTCTGCTGTTGAAAGAGACGGAAGAAGGCTTATAGCTGTAACATTAAACGCACCTGACGATTGGCGTGACCATACACAGCTTTATTTATCAGCTTATGAAAGGTTAAAAAAGTATACACCCGATGATATAAATGTAAATATCTATACTGCATCGAGAGAAAGAATAAAGATAAAATTAAAAAATAAAATGCCGCTCAGCTTTTTCGGTGAAGGCAAAATTCAAGTGAAAATTTACTTGCCGCGAGTTATCTATTATGAAAATATAGAAAAATGCGGAAAGATTTATTATATTTTAAACGGAAAAATAATCGGAACAGACTACTTAGGTCTTTAATTTGAAAGGATTTTATGGCAAGAGATACAAGATTACAAAAAATGATGGCAGATTGCGGTGTGGCGTCCAGAAGAAAAGCAGAGGAAATGATAACTGACGGCAGAGTAAAGGTTAACGGAAAAATAGCCGCGATTGGTGACAAGGTTGACCCTGAAAAGGACGTTGTTATTGTTGACGGCGAGAGACTCAGAGCTGTAAAAAGCAAGAAGAGCTATATAATGCTCCATAAACCCCGTGGTTTTATCACAACAATGAGTGATGAAAAGGACAGAAAATGTGTCGCTGACCTTATCAGTGATTTAGAAACCCGCCTTTTTCCTATAGGCAGACTTGATAAGGATTCGGAAGGCTTGTTGCTTTTAACAAATGACGGCGCTTTTGCCAATATGATATCACATCCCTCCGGCCATGTTTCAAAGGTTTATAGAGTTACTGTAAAACCGGCAGTTACCGAGGATATATTAACTTCATTTGCAGTTGGTATAACAGTGGACGGTGAATTTTTAAGCTGTTCCTCAGTTAAAGTTCTTACACAGGAAAAGGGCAGAGTTGTACTTGAAATCGTATTGAACGAAGGCAAAAACAGACAGATAAGAAGAATGTGTGAGTATTTCGGACTGGAAGTTGCAAGACTTAAGCGTATTTCGGTAGGCGGTGTTAAGCTTGGTATGCTTCAGCCGGGTCAGTACCGCGATTTAACAGCCGAAGAAGTTAAAAGACTTAAAACTGCTTCTCAGAAAGCCAGAGAAAGAAATGAAAGCTTAAAGCAAAACAGCGGAAAGGAAAACTGATATGCTTGAAATATTACCTGTTGAAAATAAGGAAAAGGAAGCAGAACTGCTTTTACCTTTAAACGAAACTCCCGATACTGCAAGAATCCTTTTTATGCAGGATGGCGGCGAGGATATAGGTTTCGTTGCGGTTAAGCTTATAGGCAGTACTCTTGTTTACCTTAAGTTTGAGATTTACGGCAGCGAAAATATGATGCCCTTTGAAAAGGATATCTATATGGACATATTAATGCGCGCAGGAGCTTCCTACGGCGAAAACCACGGCGCGGATTCCATTGAAACCTTAGGTAATCAGTACAATGATTTCCTTAAGAAAAAAGGCTTTAAAACCGACTTTTCTCACGCTTTTGCTCCTATGTCTCTTATAGTTCATTATGAATAAAATTTCAGGGCAACAAAAAGTTACAAAATTGTAACTTTTTGTTGCCTCTTTTACTTTATGGTGGTATAATTATATAATATGATAAAAGCAGAAGTGCGTGCAGTAAAAAACGCTTATATCATATTAAAGAAAGCAAGGAGAGCCTTTGTGAGGGCAAGGGCATAAACTTCATATGTTAAAAAGTATGACCGGTTTCGGTCGATTTGACGGCATAGTAGATGGCTATCACGTTATAGTAGAAATTAAATCCGTCAATCACAAATATTTTGAATTCTCTTCAAGAATTACAAGAGGCTACGGCTTTTTGGAAGAAAAGCTTATGAGCTTTACCCAGAGAAGAATAAGCCGCGGTAAGGTTGATATGTACGTATCCATTGATAATTACGAGGAAGGCGACGTTCAGGTTGTTGTTAACCATTCTTTAGCAAAAGGCTATATAGCAGCTTTAAAGGAGCTTGGCGAAACAAACGGTATCGGTGGTAATATTTCATTTGATTCAATTGCCCACTATCCCGATGTTCTTTCCGTTCATAAAGCACCTGAGGACGAGGAAAAGGTTTGGAACGTGGTTTCACAGGCGGCTGATAAAGCAATTGAAAGCTTCATAAATATGAGAGCGCTGGAAGGTCAACGCTTATTTAGTGATGTTATGGGACGCCTTGATAAGATTTTATCCATAGTTGAAAAGATCGAAGTGCGTTCACCTGCAACTGTTAAGGAATATAGGGAGAAGCTTGAAAACAGGCTTAAGGAAATTCTTCAGGACAGAAGTATAGACGATGCAAGAATTCTTACAGAAGCTGCAATATTTGCCGATAAAGTAGCTGTAGACGAGGAAACAGTACGCCTTCGCAGCCACATAAACCAGTTCAGAAAGTTTGCTGAGTCAAGTGAAGCTATCGGCAGAAAGATGGACTTCCTTGTTCAGGAAATGAACAGAGAAACAAATACAATCGGCTCAAAAGCAGGCGATTCCGAAATAGCTTATATGGTTGTTGATATCAAAGCTGAGATTGAAAAGATCCGCGAGCAGATTCAGAACATCGAATAAGCAAAGGGAAGGGAACATAAAATGAAACTTATAAATATCGGTTTTGGTAATATGCTTTCTTCATCGAAAATAGTTGCAATTGTAAGTCCCGATTCCGCACCCTCCAAAAGAATAGTTCAGGAAGCCAAGGATAAAGGAACCGTTATCGATGCGTCTCAGGGCAGAAGAACCAGAGCAATAATAATAACCGACAGTGACCACGTGGTGCTTTCTGCATTACAGCCTGAAACCATTGCAAACAGATTAAACGATAAAGATGATGATTTTGAGGAGCTGAATATAAATGAGTAAAGGTCTTGTTATTGTTTTTTCCGCACCTTCAGGTGGAGGTAAAGGAACCATTTTAGATGAACTTAAGAAACAGAACGAGAATCTCAAGGTAAGTATTTCCGCTACTACAAGAGCGCCAAGAGATAAGGATGTTAACGGCGTTAATTACCATTTTGTTACAAAAGAGAAATTTATGGAAATGCTTGAAAATGGCGAAATTCTCGAACACGCTGAATTCTGCGGCAATTACTACGGCACACCCAAGGGCCCCGTTATGGAGCTTACCGAAAAGGGATATGACGTAGTTCTTGAAATTGAGGTTCAGGGCGGTGCTCAGATAAAGAAGCTTATGCCTGACTGCGTAAGTATTTTCATCACACCTCCTTCTTTGGAAGTCCTTGAAAAGCGCCTTAGAAACCGCGCAACAGAAAAAGAAGAGGATATTTTAAAGCGCCTTGCTACAGCAAAGGGTGAACTTAAAGAAGCACATAACTACGACTATGTAGTTGTTAACGATAAGCTTGAGGATGCTGTTGAGGACGTTAAAGCCATCATTAAGGCAGAAAAGCTTCGTTATTTAAGGAATAAAGAAAATTTTGATCCTTCCCTTGGAATATGATCAAATTTAAAAATAAATAATTAATTCATTTAAGAAAGGCGATATATATTATGCTTAAACCTTCAGACAATATTATTAAAACAAAGAACACAAGCCAGTACGCTGTTGTAATTGCAGTTGCAAAAAGAGCAAGAGAAATCACACAGGAATGTGAGGATACAGGCAAGATTATTATTGAGAAGCCCGTTGATTTAGCTGTACGCGATTTTGTTTCCGGCAAATATAAAATAAACGAAGAATCCGTTAAGGAATAATAATAATTTAAAAGGAGTTCCTTTTGAACATTTTAGCAGCCGTAGAAGGCACGACTTATGATTTCGACAAACTGTTCACCTATAAACTTCCTGAGGAGCTTGAATACTGCGAAAAGGGAATGAGGGTGCTCGTGCCTTTTGGTACGGGAAATAAAACCCGCCTTGCTCTTGTAATGGGGTTCACGACAGAGGACCCGGGAAAATTAAAGAGCGTACAAAGTGTTCTTGATTCAAAGCCTCTTATAAGTGAGGAGATGCTTCAGCTTGTTTCATATATAAGGGATAAGTATTTCTGTACTTATTTCGATGCCGTACGTCTTATGCTGCCGGCAGGACTTTCTTACAGCATAAATAAAAGCTATGAAGCCGTGGCGTTCAGCGCTTCTGATATAGAAAATCTCCCTGATGATGAAAAAGCGTTGCTTGTTTATTTTCAGGCGAAAAACTATAAAGCAAGCGAAAGTGAGCTTGAAAAAGAGTTTTCCTGTAAAAACCTTAAGAAGCTTATTTTAAAGCTCAAGGAAAAAGGCTTTATAAAAGAGGATGAAACTGCTGTTAGAAAGCTCAAAGATGCATCTGACAAAATGATAAAGGCCTTAGACTGTGAAGGCGTAAAACTTACAGAAAAGCAAAGTGAAGTTTATACATTTTTGAAGAATGCAGGTGCAATATCCGTAAAAGAGCTTATATACTATACGGGTGTTACTGTGTCGGTTATAAATTCGATTGTTAAAAAAGGTGTTGCCGAAACCTTTATAAAAGAGGTTTACAGAAAACCGTCCTACACAGAATGGGAGGAAAAAAGCAGAGCTGATAATTTCCTTTCAGAAGAGCAGGAAAAGGTGTTTAATAAGCTTTTAAGCGAATACGAAAGCGGTAAAGGAAACGTAAGTCTTCTTTACGGTGTTACGGGCAGCGGAAAAACTCAGGTTTTTCTAAAGCTTATAGAGCACGTTATCAATAAAGGCAAAGAAGTTATATTAATGGTTCCTGAAATATCACTTACGCCTCAGACGATTGATATATTCAGGGCAAAATTCAAGAATAAAATAGCGGTGCTTCATAGTAGTCTTTCTTTAGGCGAACGTCTTGACGAATGGAAAAGGATAGAACGAAAGGAAGCAAAGCTTATAATAGGTACACGCTCTGCAGTTTTTGCTCCATGCAGTAATTTAGGCTTAATCGTAATGGACGAGGAGCAGGAACACACCTATAAATCAGAAAACTCCCCAAGGTACCACGCAAGGGATATTGCAAGGGTCAGGGCTCATTACAACAATGCGCTTCTGCTTTTAAGTTCAGCAACCCCTTCGGTTGAATCCTACTTTATGGCGAAGAACAATAAGTACGGATTCAATATGCTTACAAAAAGATACGGTGAAGCAAACATACCTGACGTAATGCTTGTTGATATGAATGAGGAAAGCGTAGCAGGTAATACAACCGGTGTAAGCGCAGTACTTTTAAAGGAGCTTAAAAATAACGTTGAAAGTAAGCACCAGTCGATTTTACTGAGAAACAGAAGGGGTTATAACACCTTTGTTAAATGTTCAAATTGCCGCGAGGTAGTTACTTGTCCTAACTGCAGCATTTCGCTTACTTACCACCAGGCAAATAAAAGGCTTATGTGCCATTACTGCGGTTATTCCGTACCTTTCAGTGAGGTGTGCCCAAGCTGCGGTGAAAGTAAAATAAAGCTTTCAGGCAGCGGCACTCAGCTTGTTGAGGAATACCTTGAAACCGTAATGCCTGAAGCAAGAATACTGCGAATAGATGCGGATACAACAGCCGCCAAGGATTCCCTTAAAGAAAAGCTTGATGCTTTTTCGAGGGGAGAATATGATATTCTTGTGGGAACTCAAATGGTTGCTAAGGGTCTTGATTTTGAAAACGTTACTTTGGTCGGTGTGCTTTCGGCAGACCAAAGCCTTTTTGGTGATGATTTCAGAAGCAGTGAAAATACATTCGACCTTTTAACCCAGGTTATAGGCAGGGCAGGCAGAGGTAAATATCCCGGTAAGGCAATAATACAAACAGAAATTCCTGAAAACCCGTATCTGAAGCTTTCGGCGGAGCAGAATTACTTAAGCTTTTTCGATATGGAAATATGCTACCGAAAAGCTATGCTTTATCCGCCTTATGCGGATTTAGTGTTGGTTGGCTTTTTATCGGAAAGTGAAAAGGATGTAAGCTTAGCAGCCAACACCTTCTTAAAGAATCTTACAGGTCTGGCCGAAAGCAAGTAT
>JAGBID010000220.1 GCA_017935165.1 Clostridia bacterium | reverse complement strand
CTCCAAGGTTGCAAGCAATATCTTTATTCCTTTTACGGTTGGCGGCGGTATAAGAACAGTTGACGACTTTACCGAAATATTAAGGGCAGGTGCGGACAAGGTTTCAGTTAACTCAGCAGCCCTCAAAAATCCTCAGCTTATAAGTCAGGCGGCTTATAAATTCGGCAGTCAGTGCGTTGTGTGTGCTATGGACGCAAAAAGAAGGACTGACGGCAGCGGCTGGAACCTTTACTTAAACGGCGGCAGAGTGGACACCGGTATTGACGCTCTCCAGTGGGCTGTAAAGGCCGAAAAGCTTGGTGCAGGCGAAATACTTTTAACAAGTATGGATTGTGACGGTGTTAAAAACGGCTACGACCTTGAGCTTACCAAAACCATCTCCGAGGCAGTAGGCATTCCCGTTATTGCATCGGGCGGTGCAGGTAATTTATCCCATTTCTACGATGCATTCACCTTAGGCAAGGCAGATGCTGTTTTGGCGGCTTCGCTTTTCCACTTCAAAGAAATTACAATACCCGAACTTAAGGAATATTTAAAAGAAAAGGATATTCCCGTAAGATTATAAAAGGCATAAACCGTAAATTTTCCTCATATCTATAAGCAAACAAAGGAGGAGAACTTATGGTTTTATCTTTAAAGGCAAATAAAAAAAGGATACTTGCAGTCATTATTCTTATAGCTTTGGTTATCGTCGGTATTACCGTGCTTCCCAAAATAACAGAGGAACCTGTTAAGTACGAAGGCGGTACCGCAAGTGAAAGGATAAGCTTCCTTGAAAGCTTCGGCTACACCGTTTCCGAGGATCCTGTGGACGTGCGAACGGTAACAATTCCCAAGGAGTTCAGCGAGATTTATACCGAGTACAATAAAATGCAAAAGGCTCAGGGCTTTGATCTTTTACCCTACAGAGGTAAGGAGGTAAAGCAGTACGTTTACCTTATTACCAATTACAGCGGGGTAGAGGCGGAGGTTCACGCCACAATGCTTGTTTATCAGAATATAATAATCGGCGGTGACGTTTCATCTGCTGAAATAAACGGTTTTATGCACGGCTTCGGTAAGGATAGTGCTCATTTTGGCTCAGAGGGCAAATACGAAGCAAAAGTTGAAACTGAGAAAGATGTCCTTGATAACGAAAAAAGCGAAATAACGGAAACAGAGAGCAGTTTGGATGAAACTAAAGAGACTGCTGAAATATTAAACGAGGTTAGTGAGGATATATATCCCACGGATTAATTATGGAATTAATGAGACTTGATAAATTCCTTGTAAGCCAGAATATCTGCTCCCGAAAAGAAGCAGGCATTCTTGCAAGAAAAGGGGAAATTAAAGTAAACGGCGAGCTTGTAAAAGCCGCGGACATTAAAATTGACCCTTTAAACGCAAAAGTAAGCGTAAAAAACAAGGAGATAAATTACCAAAAATATATTTATATTATGCTCAATAAACCCGAAGGCGTGGTAAGCGCCAGGGAGGACGGCGATAAAACCGTAATTGATATTCTGCCCGAGGAATACAAAAGGAAGGATATAGCGCCCGCAGGAAGGCTTGACAAAAACACAACCGGCCTTTTAATAATCACGGACGACGGTGATTTTACCCACCGTATGCTTTCGCCCAAAAGCGGTATTTATAAGGAGTACGAGGCTTTGCTTGATAAAGCTGTTACAACCGAGGATATAAGGACCTTTGCTTCAGGTATTGAAACAAAAACAGCTAAGTTTTTACCTGCTGAGTTAAAAATACCCGACAGCGAAAATCCTTTTGTGGCAAGGGTAAGAATATGCGAAGGTAAATTCCATCAGGTAAAAAGAATGTTTGCTTTTTGCGGTAAGGAAGTTGTGAAACTTAAGCGTCTTTCTATAGGTTCTTTACATCTTGACGAAGGTTTAGCCTTGGGAGAGAGCAGATTATTGACAGAAGTTGAAATAAACAATATATTCAACTGACAAAGTGCACAAAAATGAGAGGCTATTTTTGGTTATTGTGTAAAATGCACAAAAAATAATTCG
>JAGBID010000219.1 GCA_017935165.1 Clostridia bacterium | reverse complement strand
GTCTCACATTCGCTTCCCCATATTTCATCCATAAGCTCTATTTTTGTAAATATTTTACCGGGGTAGGAGAGAAGCTTATATAAAAGCAGGAACTCCTTCTGTGGTAAGGTTTCAAGCTTATCGCCCTTCTTTACGGTAAAGCTTTCATAATCGATAACAACCTCGCCTATAATTATCTTTTTCTCATTTACAATTTTTGCGCGCCTTAAAAGTGCTTTTATTCTTAAAAGCATTTCTTCTTCGTCAACAGGTTTGGTTATATAGTCATCGGTTCCTACAAGAAAACCTCTGTGTTTATCGCTTTTAAGCTGCTTTGCCGTCACCATTAAAATCGGAATGCTGTTTCCTGATTTTCTTATTATCTCGGTAAATTCAAAGCCATCCATTTCGGGCATCATAATATCAAGAAGTACAAGGTCAATGTGAGTCTTATCAAGCATCATTAAAGCATCCTTGCCGTTTTCCGCAGTAAAAACCTTGTAACCTGCTTTTCTAAGTACAGCCGAGAACAAAATTCTTGTGTGTTTATCGTCATCTGCAATCAATATATTAAACATAAATCCACCTCAAAAAATATTATATCGCCTTAAAATAAACTTATTGTAAACTTTACGTTACTTTTTATTAAATATGTATACTGCAAATTATTGAATAATACTTGATTTTATTTAAAAATTGGTTTATAATAAACACAATATGTGGGGGTATATTTGTCCTTTTTTAGAACATATACTTCGAATCTTTAAAAAGGGTAGCCATTATGGCACGGTGATTTTTATGAAATGTCCCTATTGCGGTTATGAAGAAAGCAAAGTTATCGATTCACGTCCTACTGACGAAGGCGAAAGAATTCGCCGCCGCCGTGAATGTTTAAAGTGCACCAAGCGTTTCACTACTTACGAAGTAATTGAAACTGTTCCCGTTGTAGTTATTAAGAAGGATAAATCCCGTGAAACCTTCGACAGAAATAAGCTTATGAACGGTTTGCTCCGTGCCTGTGAAAAGAGACCTGTATCCATCGATACACTTGAAAAAATCGTTGATGAAATTGAAAACCTCCTTCAGAATTCCCTTGACCGTGAAGTTCCTTCCCATATGATAGGTACTTACGCAATGGAAAAACTTAAGTCAGTTGACGAAGTTGCTTACGTTCGTTTCGCTTCCGTTTACCGTCAGTTCAAGGACATAAACACCTTTATGGAAGAGCTTAGTAAAATCATCCATTCTAAAAATTAATAAACCAAAACCGGCTTTTAAAAGTCGGTTTTTTCTTGTAATAAATAAGCTTTGGGGTTATAATGTATTTGTATAAATTTTTGTTTTGGGAGAAATTATGAGAGCTGATATTTTCCTTGAAATTTACCGTGAGCTTGAAGATTTACTTGAACAGAAATATTCAGGTAAAAAGCTTCATTATTCAAGTGTTGTTTTTGAATTTTTAAACAGCGAGGACAGTGCACCAATAAGGGAGAAGCTTGACCTTTGCCGTGAAATAAGAAACGTACTTACCCACAATTCAAAGCTTGGCGGCGAAAGTGTGGTTGAACCCAGTCAGACCGTACTTAATAACCTTAAGGAATGTATCGACTTTATAAAAAAGCCGCCTCTTGCTTTAAATTTCGCTACTCCTTCCGATATGATTATGAAGGCAAGCTTTTCGGCAAACGTATTAAAAACAATGAGTAAGATGTACAAAAACGGTTTTTCACACGTTCCCGTTCTTGAAAACAGCTATTTCACCGGTATTTTCAGTATGTCAACAGTTTTTGAATACGTACTTAAAAACCCTGAAAATCCAATTAATTATAAAACAACAATACGTGACCTTGACAGGCTCCTTGATATTTCAAAGCAAAGTGAAAATTATTACTTCGCACCAAGAAGCTTATCATCAATAGAGGCAAGAAAAATCTTTGAGCAGGTGCAGGGCAAAAACAAACGTATATCAATTATCTTCATTACTGAAAACGGCAGAAAAAACGAAAGAATTTTAGGCCTTTTAACGCCCTGGGATTTAATGGGTGATAAGTAAAAAATATTTTGTTTTTCATAAACAATATTGATTAAATCCGAAAAAAATGTTATTATTAGATGATTACGAAAAAAGGGGATATAATATTGTCCGATAATAAATTAGATTTGAATTTGCAGGAAAGATATTACGCCGATGTTGCCGAAATTATGAAGGTCAGGTGTAAAGGAGAAAAACCTGTAGCATTAGTCAGAACTTACGGTTGCCAGCAAAACGTAGCTGACAGCGAAAAAATAAAAGGTATGCTTAATAAAATGGGCTTCATCTTCACGGAAAATGAGGAGGAGGCTGACTTTATTATTTTCAATACCTGCGCAGTCAGGGAGCACGCCGAGGACAGAGTTTTCGGCAACGTTGGTGCTCTTAAAAATATCAAGCGTAAAAATTCCTCCGTTATTATAGCCGTTTGCGGCTGTATGATGGAGCAGCGCCACGTGGCTGAAAGAATTAAAAAGAGCTTCCCGTTTGTAAATATCGTTTTCGGTACCCACGTAATTCACAGGCTTCCCGAAATGATATATACAGCCATTGTTGATTCTCAGCGAGTTTTCCTTCACGGAAAAGACGGTGACGAAGTATTCGAAGGTCTGCCGATTAAGCGTGACAGTAAAAGCCACGCCTGGCTTACAGTTATGTACGGCTGCAACAACTTCTGCTCTTACTGCATTGTTCCTTACGTCAGAGGCAGGGAAAAAAGCCGTAAATCCGCGGATATAATAAAGGAGTTTAAAGAGCTTGTGGATGCAGGCTACAAGGAAATCACCTTACTTGGCCAGAATGTTAACTCTTACGGAAAAGGCCTTGAGGAGGATATAAACTTCCCGAAGCTTCTTAAAATACTCGATTCCTTCGAAGGCGACTACCGCATCCGCTTTATGACTTCCCACCCTAAAGATGCCACACACGAAATGTTCGACGTTATCGCAAACAGTAAACACATTTCCCACCACATTCATCTGCCTTTCCAGTCAGGCAACGACAGAGTGTTAAAGGAAATGAACCGCATCTATAACAGGGAAAAGTATTTAAACCTTATTAATTACGCTAAGTCCGTAATTCCCGACCTTTCCCTTACTTCCGACGTTATAGTTGGTTTCCCCGGTGAAACTTACGAGGAATTTAAGGACACTCTTACGCTTATTGAGGAAGTCGGCTTCACTTCGCTTTTTACCTTTATATTCTCTCCAAGAGTCGGTACAAAGGCAGAAAAGATGGATGACCCAATTACTTATGAAGAGAAAAATAAGTGGTTTAATGAGCTTTTAAAAACTCAGGAAGCAATTGCCGCCAAGCGCTGCGCTTCCATGGTAGGAAAAACCGAAAGAGTCTTAATTGAGGAGAAAAATGAAAAAACAGGACTTCTTTCAGGCAGAACCGATTCAAGTATAATTATCGAATTTGAAGGTCCCGATGAATACATCGGCAGCTTTAAAAACGTTAAAGTAACTGAGGCAAGAAACTGGATCCTCAGGGGTAAACTTACCGATTAAGCATTAAGCTTTTTCATATAATTAAAATTAATTTCAAGGAGAAATAAAAATGGATATTATTGCACTTGCAAGAGAAATAGACAAAGCACTTCAGCAGGACGAAAAGTACCTTGCTTTACAGAAAGCAAGAGAGACAAGCGATAACGATGCAGCTTTACAGGAGCTTATCGGCGAATTCAATTTAAAGAGAATGGCTATCAATAACGAAGTTCAGAAGGATGACAGAAGTGAGGAGAAGCTTAAGGAATTAAACGACAGCCTCCGCCACACTTACGCTCAGATCATGATGAACGAAAATATGACAAAGTATAACGAAGCTAAAACAGAGGTTGATAACCTTGTTCAGCGCGTTACAACAATCATCTCTATGGCAGCAGAGGGTGAGGACCCCGAAACTTGTGACGTTGAGGCTGCTTGCAGCGGTAACTGCGCAACCTGCGGCGGCTGCCACTAATATTAACTTTTAAATTACTTCTTTACGGAATGGTGACTTATGGCTGATTACTCCCCGATGATGAAACAATATTTTGAGATAAAAGAACAGTATCCCAATACATTGTTATTCTTTCGTCTCGGCGATTTTTACGAGATGTTCTTCAACGATGCAAAAACCGCATCCGCTGAGTTGGAGCTCACTTTAACAGGAAGAGACTGCGGTCAGGAAGAGCGCGCACCTATGTGCGGCGTTCCCTTTCATTCTGCAGATTCTTATATTGCCAAGCTGGTGGAAAAAGGCTACAAAGTCGCCATCTGTGAGCAGGTAGAGGACCCCGCCCTTGCTAAAGGCATCGTTAAGCGTGAGGTTATCCGTGTTATTACCCCCGGTACCGTGCTTGAAAGCAATATGCTGGACGAAAGCAAGAATAACTATATTTCTTCAGTTTTCCTTAGCGAAAACCGTGCAGGCATAGTTTTTGCAGATATTTCAACGGGTGAAATCCAGGCAACAGAATCCGAAGCTTTATCGGTTGCTGAGCTTGATTTAGCTATTGTAAACGAATTTTCTTCCTTCCACCCAAGTGAAATACTTGTAAATCAGAATGCCCTTGACCTTAAAACGGCTGCTGATTATGCTAAAAATAAGCTTAACGCCTCTGCCGAAGTTTTAGATGATGAAGATTATTCGGATGCTGAAATCAAGGTTCTTACACAGTTTAAAAAGAATTCTCTTGAATTTTTAGGCATCGAGAAAAATTCACCTATATTAAACGCCCTTGCAGGACTTTTCGCATACCTTTCAAAGACCCAGATAACAGGTCTTGACAGAATGTGCGAAATCAATTTCTACACCGGCAGTAAAATTATGCGCCTTGACGTGAACACAAGGCGTAACTTAGAGCTTACCGAAACAATGCGTAACCGCGAAAGAAGAGGTACGCTTCTTTGGGTTCTGGACAAAACCAAAACCGCTATGGGCAAAAGGCTTTTAAACTCCTGGGTAGAAAAACCTCTTGTCAGTCCCGCTGCCATTATTTTAAGACAAAATGCAATCGAGGAGCTTTTTGAAAATTTAGAGCTCTCAGATGAAATAACAGAAAATCTTACAGGTATTTATGACCTTGAAAGAATAATGACAAGAATCGTCTACGGTTCTGCCAACGGCAGGGAGCTTCGTTCTCTCTATCAGGCTCTTTCAAAAATTCCTGCCCTTTCAAACAGTATTAAAGACTGCAAATCCACACTTATTAAACGTATTTATGATGACCTTGACACATTGGAGGACGTAGCTGAGCTTATTGATTCTTCAATAGTGGAGGAACCTCCCTTTACAATACGTGAGGGCGGTATTATTAAAAAAGGCTTTAACGAGGAGCTTGACTCCGTACGTCTTGACGAGGACGGCGGTAAAGGTCTTATAGCCGAAATTGAAGCCAAGGAAAAAGAAAGAACGGGTATACCTAAATTAAAAGTAGGGTATAACAGAGTCTTCGGTTATTATATTGAAATAACCAATTCCTTTAAATCTATGGTTCCCGGTGATTATGTAAGAAAGCAGACCTTAACCAATGCTGAGCGATACATAACCGAGGACCTTAAAAACTTAGAAAACAGAATATTAGGAGCTCACGATAAATCTGTTATCATCGAATCCCATTTATTCGAAGAAATCAGAAAAACAATCGCAGGTGAGCTTTCAAGAATACAAAAAACAGCCAAAGCCATAGCCGAGCTGGATGCTGTTACTTCCCTTGCAAACGTAGCAAGAACCAACGATTATACCCGCCCCAGAATCACAGCAAACGGCAGAATATATATCAAAGATGGCCGTCATCCCGTTATTGAAAAATTCCTTAAGGACAGCTTCTTTGTTCCTAACGATACAGATATGGATATGAGCGATAACCGTGTGTCTGTAATCACAGGTCCCAATATGGCAGGTAAATCCACCTATATGCGTCAGGTTGCTTTAATAGTTATCTTAGCGCAAATCGGCTCCTTTGTTCCTGCATCTGCTGCCGAAATAGGCATTGTGGACAGCATTTTCACAAGAGTCGGCGCATCCGATGACCTTGCCGCAGGTCAAAGTACCTTTATGCTTGAAATGAGCGAAGTAAGCTATATCTTAAAGCACGCCACCAAGGATAGCTTAATAATCCTTGACGAAATCGGCCGAGGCACCTCCACATTCGACGGTATGAGTATAGCAAGAGCTGTGCTTGAATATATCCAGGATAAAAAACAGCTTGGCGCCAAAACCTTATTCGCTACCCATTACCACGAGCTTACAGAGCTTGAAGAGCTTTATGACGGCGTTAAAAACTTCAATGTTGCCGTTAAAAAGAGGGGAGACGACATCACCTTCCTCAGAAGAATTATCCGCGGCGGTGCTGATGACAGCTTCGGTATTCAGGTTGCAAAGCTTGCAGGCATTCCCGAAAAGGTTATAACAAGGGCAAAGGCTGTGCTTCAAAGTATTGAAGAAGGTACCGAGCTTAAAAATCCCAAAGCCAAAAAACAGGAAACGGAAGAAGCTATTCAGTTTACCTTCGATTCCCCACATAATGACGTTATCTCCAAACTTAAAAATATAGACGTAAATACCTTAACTCCAATCGAGAGTATGAACATTCTCTTTGAGCTTGCAAATATGCTTAAAGATTAATTCAAAGTAAAGGCAGGCGAATTCCGTGGCAGAAATTAAAGTTCTTGATAAATATACCGCTGAGCTTATTGCGGCAGGCGAAGTTATTGAAAGACCCGCTTCCGTTATAAAGGAGCTGGTTGAAAACTCAATAGACGCAGGCTCCACAGTTATTACCGTTGAAATTAAAAACGGCGGTATAAGCTATATGCGAGTAACGGATAACGGCTGCGGAATTGAAAGGGAGTATACCGCTACTGCCTTTATCCGCCACGCTACAAGCAAAATATCTGTACCGGACGATTTAAACAGCATCGCAACCTTAGGATTCCGCGGTGAAGCTTTAGCCTCCATTTCCGCGGTTTCCCACGTGGAAATGCTCACTAAAACAGAAAGCGAGAAGCTTGGCACAAGAATCGTAGCAGAAGGCGGCGATATTTTATCAGTTGAGGATTCAGGCTGTCCCAAAGGTACCACAATAATAGTAAGGGATATTTTCTATAATGTCCCTGCAAGAATGAAGTTTCTTAAAAAGGATGTTACCGAAGCTAACACAATTTCAGGTATTATAGATAAAATCGCACTTTCTCATCCTGAAATATCCTTCCGTTTGATTCGTGACGGCAAAGAAACCTTACATACCCCCGGGGATAATAAGCTTAAATCCGCAGTTTACGCTGTATTTGACAAGGATTTTACAAACTCACTTATTCCCGTTAATTACAGCCTTAACAATATGTCCGTTCAGGGCTTTATTACAAAACCAACTTCTTCAAGAGCCAGCCGTTCAATGCAGAATTTCTTTATTAACGGCAGATATATCAGAAGTAAAACCGCAATGGCAGCTTTGGAGGAAGCCTTCAAAGGTACTTTAATGGTGGGAAAATTTCCCGGTGCCGTACTTCATATCAAAATGCATTTTGCTTTGCTTGACGTTAACGTTCATCCTGCAAAGCTTGAAGTAAGGTTTGTTAACGAAAGACCGGTGTTTGACCTTATTTACGCAGCTGTTAAATCAGCTTTAGCTGAAGGCGATACCCCTAAAACCTTTAACGTAAATAAATACGCCGTCTCACCTTTTTCCGATGGCGAAAAACCAATGCAGCAAAAGCTTCAGGCAGAAAAGCTTAAACCCACCGAATTTAAACCAAGTATAACAAGCGAAAATAAAAAAGATAATACCGACATAACAAAAAAAGCTTACAGAAACAGCCTTATCAGCTCTGTAAGAAACTCGTTTTTCAGTGATACCGGGGAAGAATCACCTTTTACAAAATCAATAGCACCTTCAGGTATTGAGAATATTTTAAGTAAAACACCTGAACCTGAAGAAGCTAAAAAAGAAATAACTAAGCGTGAGCTTGATTATTTTATCGATATTTCAGATTCACCTTCGGCAAAAATCGAAAATAAAGCTTTAAACCTTAAAGAAGAAAATCCGATTGATATTAAACCCGAAGTAATTACAGAATCACCTGAAATTATAACGGAAGAAATACAAGAATAAGTTATAACCGAAAAAGAAATTTCACCATTTAAAAATTTAAGCACCAAAAACCTTGGTGTAAAAATACTGGGCGAAGCTTTTTCCACCTATATAATCTGCGAAAAGGATAATTCACTCCTCTTAATCGACAAGCATGCAGCTCACGAACGACTCCTTTACGAAAAGCTTAAAATAGCGGAGGGCGAATTCTTCTCACAACAGCTTTTAATTCCAATTACCTTAAAGCTTGAGAAAACTGAATATGATGCCGTTTTGAGGCATCTTGATGTTATCATAAAAACAGGCTTTGATATTGACGATTTCGGTGAAGGCAGCATCATAATAAGAAGTGCACCTTCCATCCTTTGCGGTCAGGATATTTCCTACGCATTAAACGAAATTGCTGATTACCTTACAACAAGAACCATAAACAGTGAAGATAATCAAAGCCTTATGACAGAGTATATGGACTGGATATACCACAACATTGCTTGCCGTGCAGCTATGAAGGCAGGGGATAAGTCCAATATTGATGAGCTTGTAGCTCTCTCTGTTATGCTTTCAGAAAACCCCGAGCTTCGCTACTGTCCTCACGGCAGACCTATTTATATGCAGATAGAAAAGAAAAACATTGAAAAGGAATTCGGAAGAATTCAGTAAGGAACAATGCTTTATGCGAAATAAAATAGTAGCTGTGTGCGGTCCCACCGCCTCAGGCAAAACCTCCCTTGCCATAAAGATTGCAGAAAAATTTGGGGGAGAGATAGTTTCCTGCGATTCCATGCAGATATATAAAGGCATGGACATAGGTACAGCCAAACCTACTAACGAGGAGCTTTCAAAGGTGCCCCACCATCTTATAGGTGTAGTGGATACCGATAAAGAGTTCAGCGTGGTGGATTATATCGACCTTGCATCAAAAGAAATCGATACTATCGCTTCACAGAAAAAGCTCCCCATTCTTGCAGGCGGTACAGGCCTTTATATGCATTCTCTTGTATACGGTATAGATTTTGATAACGATTCAAGGGACGAAACAGTCAGAACACGTCTTTTTGATGAATTTGAAAAAAACGGTATTGAAGAGCTTTACGCAGCTTTATGTGAAAAGGACCCGGAAGCCGCCTTAAAAATTCATAAAAATAATACAAAACGAGTTCTGCGAGCTCTTGAATATATGGAAACTACCGGAAAAAAATTTTCGGAACAATCCCTTGAAGAAAAATGTGAAAAACGCTATGATATTCTTTTGCTGGTTCTCTCTTATAAGGATACCTCCGTTTTATATGATAGAATCAACCGCCGTGTGGATATTATGATGGAAGCAGGGCTTTTAGAAGAAGCCAAAGAAATCCTCTATAGTCCCTTATACGGAAATACCGCCTCACAGGCAATTGGCTACAAGGAATTTTTGCCATATTTCAATAATGAAATCAGTTTAGCTGAAGCAGTTGAAAACGTAAAGAAAAATTCCCGCCACTATGCCAAAAGGCAGAACACCTGGTTCAGGCGTGAAAAGGATGCAAACTGGGTATTTGCAGACAGCTTTAAAGATGAAAGCGAAATGCTCAGCCACTGTTTTTCACTTATAGATGAATTTATTAAAAGCTAAGCTTTTACAAAGTTAAAGGTGCTAAGTAATAATGAAAATAAATAATCCTGTTATAAGAAAAATATTCTCTACCGTAATGGCAGTTTTGCTGCTTGCATATATCGGATATCAAATATATGCGGTAAACGCTAAGTCAATAACCACCGAAACGGCAATGTATGCAGAGTTAGGCGATACAATTCAGGTTTCTGCATGGGCTGTAAGGGACGAGAAAATTATAAATAACGCTTCAAGCGGTGTACTTAGCTATAACTTAAATGACGGCGACCGTGTTTCAAAAAACTCAGTAATAGCTGACATTTATTCAAATGAAAACAGTGCCACCATTATGGCGCAAATTGAAAAGCTAACCGCCGAGGCTGAGTATATGGAAGCTCTCAACAACTCCGGCAGCTTCTATCACAGTAATCCCGATATTGTAAACGAACAGATAAACGATTCCATTGTTTCTATTATACGTAACTCTAACGGCAACGGTGTATCCGACCTTTCAAAAACCTACTCAAGGCTTAATTACCTTTTAAATCAGAAAAATATCCTAAAAGGCAGCAGCCCTGAAAACAGCTTTCAGAATAAGCTTGACTCCATTTACGAGGAAATTAACGAGCTTCAGTCAAAAGCCACCTCAAGAATCGGTACCATAAGGTCGCCTCAGGCAGGTTATTTTTCATCCCACGTTGACGGTTACGAGTATGCTTTTGACTTTGAAAATATTGAAGAAATCAAAGCCAGCGAAATCGAAAATATCAAAAGCAGCAAATCAGACTCCGCAATAGGTAAAATAACAACTGACTTTGCCTGGTACTTTGTTTGCGAGATAGACCAAGCTCAGAAAATAAAGCTTGAAACGCAGTCAAAGGTTTACGTAAAACTTCCCCTTATTTCATCGGAAACCATTCCTGCTTATATAATTAAAATCAATACGGAAACTGACGAGGAAGGCAGCCAGCGTTACTCTCTCGTTTTAAAATGTAACTATATGAATGCAAACATCGCGTCTGTAAGAAACGAAACCGTTCAGATAATTGTGGATACCTACAGCGGCGTGCTTGTTAATGAGCGTTCCATATATTTCGAAGATGTAATAGAAAGGGTAGAGGACGAAAACGGTGAGGTAACCGAAATAGTCCACGAAAACGTTAAGGGCGTATTCATAAAATACGGAAGCCGAGTAAACTTCGTTCAGGTATTTTCCGATATTACGGTTAACGGTTACGCTATATGTAAAACCGAACTTAGCGAAGAGGAGAAAGCATCACTGGTAACGGGAAGCACCATAACCCAATATGATGAAGTAATTGTAAATGGTGATGATCTTTATGATGGCAAAATTCTCTAAATCACACCCAATATTTTGTGTTTATATTGTAAATTTTTGAGAATATGTAAATACCTGTTGACAATTGCCTTCAAAAATTGGATAATAAATATATATATTTTTAGAATTCCCACTATCATTTTGATAAATATTATTAATTAAATTACGGAGGATTAAAATGGCAAGTGTAGTTGAAAAAATCAAGAAAATGTGGAACCCACCCGAGGATGAATATGATGAGGACTATGAGGAAGAACAGTACGAAGAAAAAGCAGAAAAGGTTGAATCCCAGCCTGTAAGCTCCTATAGGGATTCTTCTTCATCCGCTCCTTCTCTTTTCAAGCGTTCACCCAAGGTTATAAATATGCAGAATAAGTCACAGCTTCAGGTTGTAGTGTTCAGACCCGTTTCCTTTAGAGAGGATACAAAGGAAATAGCTGTTTCCCTTATTAACGGCAATGCAATCGTTCTCAACCTTGAAAAAACCAAGGATGAGGAAAGCGCAAGAATTCTCGATTTCTTAAGCGGCGTTACCTTCGCTCAGGAAGGCAAGCTTCAAAAAATTGCTACAGGCACATTTATCATCACTCCTCATAACGTTGATATCAGCGGCGAGGATATCTTTGATGAGTTTGAAAACAACGGAATTTATTTCTAATTTAGTTTACATAATGGTGAATGGATTAACGGAGGTATAAAATGCTTACTTTAAAAAAGATTAACGAAATAAGCTTCAGAAAATCAGGTTTCTCCGGCTACAAGCCCGAGGATGTTGACGATTTTATCGACGAGGTCAGCGAATCCTTTGCTGCACTCTTAAAAGAAAACCAGTCCTACAAAGCAAAAGCTGCTGAGCTTGCTGCAAAAAATGTAGATATGCGTGAAAAGCTTGTAGCTCTTGCCGAAAAGGTTGAAAACTACAAAGCTGACGAGGATGGCATCAAGAACGCTCTCTTAAGTGCACAGAAGCTTGCTAACGCTTCCATCAAGGATGCTAAGAAGCAGGCTGAGCTCATTATTGCTGAAGCAAACGCTAAAGCTGATGAGATCTTAAATGAAGCCAACAAGAAATCCGCTTACATAGTTGAAAATTATAAGTCTAAGATTGAAGAGAAAGAAAAGGAATACGATGCAATTAAGGAAGAAGTAACAAACTTCCGTTCTTCCCTTTACGAAATCTACAGAAATCATATCACAGCTATAGAAGCTATCCCTGATTATACAGATGAACTTAAAGCAAAGGCTCCTGTAAAGGAAGAGCCCGTTGTGGAAGCCACTCCTGTTATAGAGGAAAAGCCTGTTGAAAAAATCGAAATTACTTTTGATGATGAACCCGTAAAAGAGCTTGACAGCGACACAAAGTTCATCGATACATTTGATGATATCGATTTAAACGCTTACACAAACATTCCCGAGTCTTTAAAGAAGGAAAAGGAATCCCTTTACAGCACTCTCGAATTTGGTGAAGGCATCAACATTAAAAAATAAGAAATAAACATAACCGGTGCAAATTTATGTTTGCACCGATTTGTTATTAAGGATTATTATGGTCAAATTACTCTATATAATATTAATACCCCTTTTAACACTACTTGATCAACTTATAAAATATTTGGTTGTTACCTACCTTAAACCCATCGAAAGCGTAACTGTCATTCCGTACCTTCTTGAATTCAGGTACCTGGAAAACAGCGGCGCCGCTTTCGGCATTTTTCAGAATATGACTTGGTTCTTCTCGGTTGCTACTGTTATTATTACGGTTGTAATTTCAGTTTATCTCTATAAAAACAAGCCCGTGCACCCACTAGTCAGAACAAGCGCAATTATGATTATTGCAGGCGGATTCGGTAACCTTATCGACAGACTGTTCCTTGGCTTTGTTGTGGATTTCATCCACGTAATGTTCTTTGATTATATCTTTAATTTTGCCGACTGTCTTGTAGTGGTTGGCGTATGCCTTTACATAATCTATACCTTATTTATTATGAAGAACCCTGAGAAAAAAGAAGAAGCTGAAAAAAATGACACAGATGCTTGAAAACGAAGTTATAATTTTTAAAGCCGAAACCACAGAACGCCTTGATAAACAGTTTAAAAGCGATTTACTTTCCCGTTCAGCTCTGCAAAATCTTATGAGCGAAGGTCTTGTTACTTGCGGCGGTAAAGCTGTAAGCAAGAATTTCAAGCCGAAAATAGGGGATATAATAGAGATCGAAATTCCGGCTCCTACTGATATTGATATTTTGCCGGAGAACATACCTCTTGATATAAGGTACGAGGACAGTGACCTTTTAATAGTAAACAAACCAAAAGGAATGGTTGTTCATCCTGCGCCGGGCAATTATACCGGAACTCTTGTAAATGCCCTTATGTACCACTGTAAGGATTCATTATCAGGAATTAACGGTGTTATCCGTCCCGGTATAGTCCACCGAATAGATAAGGACACAAGCGGACTTTTGGTTGTAGCCAAAAATGATAACGCTCACGTAAAATTATCAGAACAAATTAAGGAGCACAGCTGTTTAAGGGAATATCAGTCTATTGTATATGGAAATGTAAAAGACGATGCAGGAACCGTCAATGCGCCAATAGGCAGAGATATTCTTGACAGAAAAAAGATGTCCGTCACACATGCTGTTTCCCACACCCGTGAGGCTATTACCCATTACGAAGTTATCGAAAGACTCAGCAAGGGTTTTACCCATATGAAGTTCCGCCTTGAAACTGGCAGAACCCACCAGATAAGAGTTCATATGGCTTACATCGGCCATCCCGTTGCAGGTGACCCTGTTTACGGGCCTAAGAAGGTTATTACTGAGCTTCAGGGTCAATGCCTTCATGCCTGCCTTTTAGGCTTCATACATCCCGTCAGCGGTAAGCTTATAGAGGTAAGAAGTGAACTGCCTGAATATTTTACCGACTTTTTAAAAAAGTGTAATTAAATTGTTATGGATAAGAAAGAGCTTCATGAAATTATTCAAAGGGGCATAATATGCTCTATTGCTTTTATAACCCTGATATATATTATGGCTTACGTTGTATTTAAAGATACAGCCGACGTTAATATATATCAGATAACCACCTACAAAAACGTGTATAACTATGTTCCCGATTCGGAAAAGCTTGATATAAACAAAGCCACAAAAGAGGATTTTATGAAGTTTGACGGTATCGGTGAAGTTATTGCCGAAAGGATAATTGAATACCGTGAAGAAAATGGCGGTTTTAATTTCATTGAGGACCTTCAGGACGTAAAGGGTGTTTCAAAAAACCTTTATAACAGAATAAAAGATTATATTATAGTAATAGAAGAAGACCCGTAACCTCAAGGTTACGGGTCTTTCATTATTTCTCACTATCAAAATTTAACATATAGCTCATTGTCATTAAGCTATCATTAAGATGAACACCTTCAACAGAAACTTCAGGATGACGCATTGAGATATCAGTGTGGCTGAAGTTCCAGAAAGCCTTCACACCGTAGCTAATAAGGTCATCACTAACCTTGTTAACAGCGGAAGAGGGGATACATATAATTGCCATCTCCGGCTTTTCCTTTTCACAGAACTCTTTTAAAGCGCTGTAATGCATAACGGTATAACCTTTTATTTCAGTGCCGACAACACGGTTATTTACATCGAATAAACCCACAAGGTCAAAGCCCATCTTCTCAAAGGAAATGGAAAGAAGTGCTCTACCTAAGTTACCAACACCTAAAAGTATAGCCTTTCTTTTGGAGCCAAGGCCTAAAATATCGCTTATTTCCTGCTTTAACTGAGAAACAGGGTAGCCGTAACCTTGCTGACCAAATCCGCCGAAGCAATTAAAATCCTGACGGATCTGTGATGCTGTAAAGCCCATACGGCTTGACAGTTCCTTGGAGGAAACCCTTAGTATACCGTTGTTTTCAAGCTCACATAAATATCTGTAATATCTCGGTAATCTTCTGATAACCGACATAGATATGTTTTCTTTTCCCATTGTCTCTTAGTCCAATTTCTTTAGATTTTCATTAATTGCAAGAAGGAATTCTTCTGTAGTAACTGCTTTTTTATTTTCAAGAACTGAGATTGCGGCAAGGTTCTTATCCATAATACCCTGTTCCATAGTCATTATGGAAGCCTTTTCAAGCTTATCAGCAAATTCCATAAGCTCGGGGATGTTATCAAGCTCGCCGCGCTTTCTTAAACCGCCTGTCCATGCAAATATTGTTGCAATGGGGTTGGTGGATGTCTTTTCGCCCTTAAGGTGATTGTAGTAATGGCGTGTAACTGTGCCGTGGGCTGCTTCGTATTCATAAACGCCGTCAGGTGAAACAAGCACGCTTGTCATAAGACCTAAGGAACCGAAGGCTGTTGCAAGCATATCACTCATAACGTCGCCGTCGTAGTTCTTGCAAGCCCAAATATAGCCGCCTTCACTTCTTATAACTCTGGCAACAACGTCGTCAATAAGTGTATAGAAGTATTCAATACCCAATGCTTCAAACTTTGCTTTGTATTCATTTTCATATATCTCAGCAAATATATCCTTGAAGCGGTGGTCATAAGTCTTGGAGATGGTATCCTTTGAAGCAAACCAGAGGTTCTCTTTTGCATCAAGAGCGTAATTGAAGCAGGCTCTTGCAAAGGAAGCAATAGAAGCATCCGTATTGTGAACACCCTGAACGATACCGTCGGATGTTTTAAAATCGTGAATTAAAGCTCTTGTCTCGTTGCCGTCCTTATCGGTTACAACAATTTCAGCCTTGCTGCCTGCCTGAACCTTAAGCTCAGTATTCTTATAGATATCACCGTAAGCATGTCTTGCTATTGTAATCGGCTTTGTCCAGGTAGGAATGTAGGGAACAATACCTTTAACAAGAATAGGCTTTCTGAAAACTGTACCGTCAAGAATTGCTCTTATTGTACCGTTGGGAGATTTCCACATTTCTGTAAGGTTATATTCCTTTACACGCTGTGCATTGGGTGTAATGGTGGCACACTTTACAGCTACACCGTATTTTTTTGTAGCTTCAGCAGAATCAATTGTAACCTGGTCCTTTGTATTCTCACGGTTTACAAGGCCTAAGTCATAGTATTCTGTCTTTAAATCAACATAGGGGAGGATAAGAATATCCTTTATCATCTGCCAGATAATTCTTGTCATCTCATCACCATCCATCTCAACAAGAGGAGTGGTCATGGGAATCTTATTTTTAAGTAAGCTCATTATGTTACCTTCTTTCTTATCAGTTGCTAAGCTTTGTATAGTTAAGAAGACCGCCGCAAAGCACCATATCGCGCTGTCTTTCAGTAAGAACTGCCTTTGTCATAATCTTTATGTTCTTTGTTACGTTTGTAAGTGTAACAGAGAAACCGTTCTTTAACTCTTCCTTTATGTTTTCAAATACAATCTTGTCACCAAGCTCAATAAGTTCGTAGTCATTTTCATTTACAAACTCAAGGGGAACAATACCTGCATTTGCAAGGTTAGCGCAGTGGATTCTTGCGTAGCTCTTGGCAAGAACAGCCTTAACACCTAAGTAAAGAGGAACTAAAGCAGCGTGCTCACGGGAAGAACCCTGACCGTAGTTAGAGCCGCCTACAACAATACCGCTGCCAGCTTTCTTACATCTTTCGGGGAATTCCTTATCGCAAACAGCAAAGCAGAAATTGGAAAGATAGGGAATGTTGCTTCTGTAGGGAAGAATTTTAGCACCTGCAGGCATAATGTGGTCAGTTGTAATGTTGTCGCCAACCTTAAGGACTGTTTCACATTCAATCTTATCTCCCATAGCATCACACTTGGGGAAGGGCTTGATGTTGGGACCTCTTAAAACGTCAACAGTTTCAGAAAGGTACTCAGCCACAGGAGGAACAATCATATTATCGTTTATAATAAATTTCTCAGGCATATCAATCTTAACAGCTTCACCTAAAGTTCTGGGGTCTGTAAACACACCTGTTAAAGCTGATGCTGCAGCTGTTTCGGGGCTTACTAAATAAACCTTACCGTCAGCTGTACCGCTTCTGCCTTCGAAGTTTCTGTTAAATGTTCTTAAGGAAACACCTGCGCTGTTGGGGGACTGACCCATACCGATGCAGGGACCGCAGGCACACTCAAGAATTCTTGCGCCGCTGTCGATAATATCGGAAAGTGCGCCGTTCTTAGCAAGCATATTGAAAACCTGCTTTGAACCGGGAGCTATAGAAAGGCTTACACCGGGAGCAACTGTCTTACCCTTTAAAATAGCAGCAACCTTCATTAAATCCATATAGGAAGAGTTTGTGCAGGAACCGATACATACCTGGTCAACTTTAATGTCTGCTAAATCTTCAACAGCCTTAACAGCATCAGGACTGTGGGGACAAGCAGCCAAAGGCTTAAGCTCGTTTAAATTGATATTGATAACTTCGTCGTAAACTGCGTCATCGTCAGCTTTAACCTCAACCCAATCTTCTTCACGTCCCTGAGCCTTCAAGAATTCTCTTGTAATCTCATCAGAAGGGAATATGGAGGTGGAAGCACCAAGCTCAGCACCCATATTTGTAATTGTAGCTCTCTCGGGAACTGTAAGAGTCTTTACAGCTTCGCCGCCATACTCGATAATTTTGCCTACGCCGCCCTTAACGCTCATAATTTCAAGAACCTTTAAAATAATATCCTTAGCAGATACCCAGGGCTGAAGCTT
>JAGBID010000218.1 GCA_017935165.1 Clostridia bacterium | reverse complement strand
CTCCTGTTGTTATTTCTACTTTCAACAGCGTTATGGACATTCCCGGACCTAAGCTTCGTCAGTATACAAGAAGCTATCAGGAGGATTTAAGAAACAATCCCGATAATCCTGAGCTTAACTCATCCATCGGTATGATTTACTTAAAGCTCAAGCTTTACGATAAAGCTCTGGAAGCTTTTGAGAAGGCTAGTGAGGATGATTTTGATAACAGCGAAACATATTTCTACGCTGCTGTTTGCTTACTTGCAGGAAAGAAGCCTTTCCTCCATTTAAGACCTACAATCAACAAGATAGTTGATTACGTAAACGCAGCTAATATGATTGAACCCAGAGGCATTTATTACTATTTCTTAGCATATATCAAGCAGGATTACCACGCAAGAAAGTTCCTTAATATCACTCCTAACTACAAAGCAGAGTTAGCAGAAGCACAGGCTTTAGGTGTTTCCGATATTGACATCGATATGGTATTCTCCGCTTGCAATTTACCCAAGCCCGTTCTTTAATTTTTGGCCATAATAGAAATATTATTATATAACTTATAAATATCCGAGGAGGAACATAAAATGGCAGACACATTATTTGGCGCTGTTGCTTCTAATGCAGCAAAAAGAGCAGCATTAGCTCTTATGAAGAAAGGTAAGACAAAGGAACAGAAGAAGATTATCGACTTCTTCTACAAAGAGGACGCTTGCTGCGGTCTCATTAAGGGTTCACCCATTAAGATGGATGAGTACAGAGGTATGGTAGCTGCTAAGGCTGATTCTTTTGACCACAAGAGAAGAGCTATGGCTATGATCGGTCTTGACGAGAGCCAGATTTCCGAAATCGCTCCCATCGTATTCAGCGACTTCAAGTATAGAGGCGAAGGCGTTGAGATCAAGGTTCAGGACGGCGAGGCTGTTTCCACACACTACTGCGTAACATGGATTTTCTTCAGTGACGTTCAGATGTACACATATTCTCTCACATTCTCTATGATCAGTGATGACGTTGTTGAGTTTACAAATGATTTCTTCTACACAGACGTTACATGCCTCAGAACACAGCATGAGCTCTGCGAAAAGATTGACCTTTCAAACGGTTGCGGCTGCATCCCCGGACAGACAGATGCTGAGAAGAACAACTATATCGTTGACTCTCTCGAAATCATCGTTCCCGGTGCTACATATTCCTTCTCTCTCAGAAACACAGGCGGTGTTGAGAGAAGCATTCAGGCTGCTAAGGCAATGGTTAGAGAAAAGAAGTATTCCATCTAATTTTTAAAAAGTAAGATTCGGTCTTATGTAAGCCGAGGCGAGGCAGTTTCTTAATTGTCTCGCCTTTTTTACATAAGTGATATCGGAGAAAGCAATGGATTCTGAATTCAACAAAAACGAAGCAACAAACCTTGAAAATAACGAAACCCATAGAAAAAAACTTGTAATGACAGAGGAAGAAAAAAAGCTGTGGGAAGTAGATGAAGATATACTTAAAAACGGCGAGGAGCTTGATACCTCGGGAAAAATTACCGTAATGGGTGCTCCCGTTGTTTATTCCTCAGGTTTTGTAAGACCGTATAATCCTTTAAGAAGACCTGAAGTTCACTATAAAAACTTCTTTATTGCCCTTATAATTTTTGCATTGGGGCTTAGCGCCACAATTATTTTAAGCAATACCTATTGCCCTCAGTACAGCGGTTATATTATCCCGGGTTTCTGCATTCTCTATATACTTATAATCGGTAAGAAAGCCGTTATCTGGCTGGTTCACTTTTACCAGTCGAAAGCCAGTGACGATACAAGGCTAAGGTGCCGATTCGAGCCAAGCTGTTCGGAGTATATGATAAAGTCAGTTAATAAATACGGATTTTTAAAGGGAACCTTAAAAGGTATAAACCGAGTACTCAGGTGCCACGCTCCCAATGGCGGTATTGATTACCCGTAACTTAAAGCTTTAGAAGGAGAGTTGAGTTATGCAGGAAAATAAAATCAGCGATGTTGTTTTAACAAGCGGCGAGGTAGTCTCTCTTGCGGCTTTGAAAATAACCTCCATCCCTCATTATAGAATAGTAAATCCCGACGATACCACTCCGGAAAGAACCCTTGAAGGCTTTAAGAGTGATATCAACACCCTTTTAAATGAAATATATCAGCTTTACAGATCCGGTGTGATTCAGAACACAGCCTATAAGGATATTTCTTTGGAGCTGCTTTTTACAACAGAGGCTGTAAAAAATCAGCCTTATAAGGCTAAAATAAACATTTTCATTTTGGCAAGAGCCATCGATTTTACAAGGGAAGGCGCCATAGCTTTATCAGGCGGTATTATAAATATAGTAAAAGCCACCTTAAGGCAGGAGAAATATGAGTTTACAGAGGTTGATTACAAGGAGATTTCCTCTGTAATAAGCAAAGTAAACGACAGCGAAATACGCGCCCTTGTAAAGGAAGAAAAAGCTGAAAACCTTGAAAACCAGCTTATGCCCTTCTGCTATGCTTATGACAGATTCCCTATACAGAACGGTGACATAAGTAAAATAATAAACGCACTTATCGAGTATCCTGACAGTGCTCTTTCAATTTCCGTAATGCCTACCTATTTAAGTCCCGAGGAGGCAGGGGAGATTGACCGCTACGTTCAGGTCCTTGAAACCTTAAGCCGCGGCGTTAACGATATGAGCGGTAATTTCAGTTATGCTTTGGCAAGTAACCACGCAGAGCATTACAAATATTACGCTGATAATAAAAAAGCCCCGCTCTTTAATTTCAACATTATAATTTACGGCGACAGCTTTGCCTGCTCAAATATTTCTACAAGAGTATTCGGTCAGTTCTCTACAGGAAGCGGTCAAAGCGCAAACCTGAAGCTTGTTAAATTAGGTACACAGGAAGTTAATAAAAACCTGAATTTCTATCCGCTGCCCTGGGCAATAAATGAATTGCTTATAAACAGGGACAGAAACCAGAATATGTGGTACAGCGGTCAGTTCTCGGGTGCTCTTTACAGACTTCCCTACGTTATAACGGCGGCTGAAGCTTCCGAAATTTTCCGTTTACCCTTAGGCAGCAGCAATATTCACGCAGGTCTTAACGTAAATGAATCCACAAAGCAAAGCCGTTCCTATAGTGATAACCTTATTAACGCAGGCGATATTACGGTTGGTAAGCTTAAGTCATCCTCAACGGGCGACACCATCGGCTTCTCCATAAAGGACCTTGCAAAGCATATGCTTATTGTAGGTACTCCGGGTTCAGGTAAAACCACCTTCTCGGTAAGCCTTTTGGACAGACTGTGGAAGGACCACGGCATACCCTTCTTAGTAATTGAACCTGCCAAAAACGAGTACAGAGCAATGGTACAAAGTATACCTGATTTGCAGGTGTTCACGCCGGGTAAGAATTTTATCTCACCCTTTGTGTATAACCCCTTTGTTCCGCCAAAGAACGTAAGGCTTGAAACCTATAAATCCACCCTGAAAACAGCCTTCGCGGCAGGTGTATCCATGAGCACTCCTCTGGATAAAATTTTTGAGGAGACCATAAACAACTGCTACTCTGACCACAGATGGCTTGATACCTATACCTCCGACGATAAGGGTAAGATTTTCAATATCTCCGACTTTATCAAGTGCTTCCAGGAGACCTTCGAGGAGATAGGCTACACAGGTGACGCTAAGAACATAGGCAGGGCAGGTGTAGTCAGACTACAAAGCCTTGTGAACCTTTTTGATAACTATTTCAGTATTCCCATTGAGGATATTCTGAAAAAGCCAACGGTAATAGAGCTTGCCGCCATAGAAAACGGCGACCAGAAAGCTCTTTTGATTGCTTTAATTCTGCTTTCAATTCTCGCTTACGTTAACTCCAACTACGTAGGTGAGGGCGGACTTAAAAACATTATCCTTCTTGAGGAAGCTCACGTACTTCTGGACAGAGGCTCTGGCTCCTCACAGAACGAGGCAAACCCCGCCGCAATAGCTCAGGAGCTTGTGAAAAGAATGCTGGCGGAAATTCGTTCCTTGGGCGTTGGCTTGATTATAGCCGACCAGTCCCCCAGAAAAGTAACCACGGACGTTGTTGCTTTAACGGATATGAAGGTAAGCTTCCGTATTGTTGAAGCTCAGGACAAGGATATTATAGCCAACTCCACCAATATGACCGACAACCAGAAGCAAAGGCTTTCACGCCTTAAGCCCGGTGAAGCCTTCCTGTTCTTCAATAAGCTGGAAGAACCCGAGGAGGTTGTAACACCCGATTACCGCCTTGAAAACAACATAAGCATCAGTCTTTCCGACGAAGGTATCAAGAGCCTTTCAAAGTATTGGCTGGATAAATCGGATAAGCTTCGCCCTTATCCCGAATGTGCCTTAACCCCTTACTGCAAGCATAACTGCGATTACTACAGGCGCAGCCTTGCAAAGGAAGTAGCAAGGCGAATATTCCTTAAGAACTTTAAAGGGGATATGGCAAGCCAGGACGCAGTCAGAAAGGTTTTGGAGCGCATAAGCCTGCTTATTAAAAACGAGCTTAACGACGAGCCCTTCACACCGGAGCTTAAATCCTGTGTTAAGGTTCAGCTTTTCCGCCGTATTAAATACGGTACAAAAATTAAACTCAGGGATGACCAGATAGAAAATTCCCTGAAAAAATAACCACATCAGTAAAACTCACAGAGTTTTATAAATAAAAATTCATTATACAGGAGATTTAATTATGCTTATTCAGAACGATTATTTAACATTTGACAACGGTAAGAGAGTTTCTCTTGCAGCATTCGCACTTATGGCCCTTGCAGGTTTCGGCTACTTTGGCTTCGACTTCCTTGGCTGGACATTCTTACACGATATTTTCGGCATCGTAACAATGGTCAGCTACTTCCTTATTATGGTTGGCGGCTTCCTTATGTATAACGAATCCCGTGAAATCGGTGACATTGTGCTTTGCGGTACAGGTCTCCTTGGCCTTATCTTCTCCATTTTCCCCTTTGGTTCCAACTGGTTCCTTTCCATTATCTGCAACCTTTTAGTTCATTCCTACCTTGCAGCTTTTGCACTCAGCTGCTTTATGAAGGACGAAAAGACAAATGCATTAATTTTCGCTGCATTACTTGTTTACACAGCTATCGTTGGTCCCGTTCTTAAGGTTTTAATTTTAAACCTCTATGCACATACTTTCTGGGATTTCTTAGAGTTCGTTTTCTATGCTGTAAAGAACCTCAACAACCTCATTATGGCTGCAGGCCCTGCTTTTGCTCTTCTTACAATTTCTAAGAGAACACTTGAGAAAACTAAAGAATAATTAAATTACATAAGCAAAACTCACGCCTTTTCCCTGAAAACAGGGGAAAGGCTATGAGCTTATATTGAGATATTAACGTTGGAGATAATTATGGGTAAGAAAATTACAATGTTCGGCTATTTAGGAGCCACTTTGGCAGCAGGTATAGGTGCTTTAGCTGCACTTATGATTTTTGTTGAGTACGATTTTTACTACGGACTTAACAACCTTGGCTACATAGTTATGGTTTTGGCTATGCTTGTTATTGCGGCAGGTACTGTAATGAACTTTATAAGCGAGAAGGATATCTTTGACCTTATCATCACAGTTACTGCAGTTGTTACACTTGTTATTAATATCATAGCTATGGGTAATGAGGAAGGCTACCTCTGGTATAGGGATTTCTTCCAGATGGCATTAATGAACGGCTTAAGTGTTTGCGTTCTTGCGGCTATAGGTATTAAGACAATGAAGTTAAACCCCATGTTTGGCATCGTTCTTATCGGTGTATTCTGCTATTTCCTTATTATCGTTCCCGTTATTTTCCATATTGATATAAGTGATGAATTATGGACAATTTTCCTTATATTCAACGCAGGCGTTAAGCTTGTTGCTTTCGGCTTGAGCGTTGTAGCAGCAAACCAGGAAGCTTAAGCTATTAAAGGAGATTTATTATGAGCAACATAGGTAAAAAAATTTCCATAGCAGGCTTTGCTTTATGTATTCTTGCGGCAGGACTTTTATGCTT
>JAGBID010000217.1 GCA_017935165.1 Clostridia bacterium | reverse complement strand
GTCATAAATTCTGTCCTCAACTTCTCTGGGCTCATAGGTTTTAGCGAGCTCCTTGCTCATTAAAATCATTCCTTTCATATATTTAAGTAATTGGTAAAGAGGATTTAATTGCATTCTTCACCATTATAAAAATTCATACTATGACAAATAATTATTGCATTTTATACGCATTTTGTCAAGTATTTCGGGGATTTTTAAGGATTTAAAAATCATCATACCTGTTGCGGTATTTTTGTATATTTTTATTCTTTTTGGATATATTTTTAAACTTTTCCTCTTTAAGCTTCATATAACCTTCTTTTGAATCAGAATACTTTGCTTCCTTCTTTAAAAGCAGGTAGCTTTCGAAACGCTCCTTTTTAAGCTCGCCGCTTTCTATGGCAGCTTTTACAGCACAACCCGGTTCTTTTTCATGCTTACAATCCTTAAATTTGCAGTAAGGAAAATATTTCGTAACGTCCCAAAACGCTTCTTTGATACCTGTACTTATATCCCACATACCAAGTTCACGCATACCGGGAGTATCGATTATCATTGCTCCGTTTTCAAGTTTTATAAGCTCGCGGTGGGTTGTGGTGTGCCTGCCTCTGCCATCCTCTTCTCTTATTGAATTTACTTTCATAATATTTTTCTCAGCAAGAAAGTTCAAAAGGCTCGACTTTCCGACGCCTGAGGAACCTAAAAACACAGCGGTTTTACCGCATTTTAAAAGCTCATTAAGCTTTCCCGTGCCATAGCCGTTTACCACACTGACAGCTAAAATATCCGCAGTATTTCCTGCTACAGTTTTTACTCTGTCAATATACTCACCGATTAAACTTTCGCTGACAAGGTCTGCTTTTGTAAGAATTATTGTAACTTCTGCTTTTGACTCTTTCGCCACGGTTATATATCGCTCAAGCCTACCTAAATTAAAATTCTGATTCAGGGACTGAACAATAAACACGCAGTCAAAATTAGCTGCCACAACCTGCTCACCTTTACCAACGTCCGGGTCACGGCGTGAAAACAGAGTTTTTCTTTCAAGGGTTTTAACTATCTGGCTGTCACTACCGGGAATATAATTTATAAGCACAAAATCCCCTACTGTGGGGAAGGTTTCGCCCCCGAGATAATATTCCTTTGTTTTAAGCCTGCCGAAAGCTTCACCAAACTCGGTAATAAGTTCGTAACGTTCCTTATGGACGGCTGTGACTCTTGCTATATTTTCAGGCTTATATGAAGTTTTTTCTTTCTCATTTATTGAGTTTAAATAACCCTCTGTTAATCCATAATTTACTAAAATGTTCAATGTGATTCTCCTTAAAATTTAAATTTGTTTTTACATTAAGCTTTGATTTAAAATTGAAAACTTTCACACTGAATCACTCTCCTTTCTGAAAAAAGGCGCAAAAATACCGCAGACTAAGCCCAACTTACAGGCTCCTTCTGCGGTTATACTTAAAAAAGGGTATAAAAAATACGCTCACCGAGCGCAATACACAAGAAAGAGTATTGGTTAGGTTCTTAAGCTGCGCAAAATAATTTTACTTACTTTTGCGCCATATTTAATTTTAACTTTCATTCACCTTACACACGACACACACATCCATTTAACTTCACTTGCCTTTACCCTCATAAAGGCTCTCCTTTTTTGTGTATTTAAATTTTGCAAAATCTATATTTTCAGTATACCACAGTTTTCATAAAAAGCAAGAAAAAAATTCGCTGTAAGATACTCACATACCTCACAGCTATAATTTATTTTATTATTTTATATTTTCTTAAAAGTTCTACCCTTTCGCTGCCGATTTTAAGAGAATCGGCGGCTTTATTGTTTTTTATTATACGAGTTTCTTTTGAATACTTCACTATTCTCTCCGCCCAGGCAAGAGGTAAAAGGTAAGGTCGGTTTTTTAAATACTGATATCTGTTTTCAAGCTTTTCCTTCGCAGGAAACAGAGAAAGTAAAACGGAGTTTGCTTTTCTTTTACCCTTTTTACCTGCAACCACAGCATCCAAGGTAATATTACTGCTGTGCTTTCGGCTCATATCGGAAGCTCCGTAGAGTCCCCCTGATATAAGATCCGTGAGCATAGCTTCTTCATCCACTTCAATATTTTGCCATTCCTCGCTGAAAGCGGACTTTTCAATATCGAAATTCAAATATTTACTGCCTATTTTAAATATAGAAGCGGCAAAATAAAGGGCGTTTATGGTGCTGCAGTTATCATAGACCCAGAGCCAGTCGATATTTTTGCCGTATTTATTTGCATAGGTTACAATATCGCACACCTGCCTGATACCGAAACCGCTGTGCAAGAAATGTTTGAAAGCGTGGCAGATAAGGTAGAAAAGGTTATCGGTATAATTAAGGGTGTAAATGATATTTCCGTCCACCTTTTCTTCACTTGCTCTTGCAAAGGCATTTTCAAAGAAGCGGTTTAAATCGCCGTATGCTTCACTTTCAGGCGGGAAAAGATACTTGTGAAGCTCAATATATAAAGGACTGCCGTTTTTACGGTAAGGAACCTCGTAAGAATTTTCCCTTACCTCGTCGTTTTCAGCTGTCTGCATACCGAATTCTTCAAGAATTTTGTGGCACTCGGGATATTTTTCCTTTTCTATAAGCACATCCTCATCACTTGATGGGCGGTGGTCAGGCTTCGGATACAGATTCCTTAAGGTGATACCCTTTATTACGATAGCCTTGATATCATTCTGCCTGAGCTTTTTATAGAGGGATAAAAACTCGCTTGTTCTTACTGTTTGCATTAAAACCTGATTCATAACCTTTTTCTTTGCGGCAAAAACAAATGGTGCATCCAGAGTTTTAAGCTGCTGCAAATTGTAAACAGATTCGTAAAATAAAGGTAAAAGGCTGTGCTTTTCCGCAAGGATAAAAAGCTGCTGCCATTCATCTTTGGAAAGCTCGGGAACTGTTTCTGTTTTTTTACCATTAACAGCATTTTTAATTATTTCCAAAAAAACTACGTCGATTTTATTCATTATTCAATATCACCTCTTTCGGTAAGATATCGGTTACTGTAAGCTCGGGGATATTATTAAACCTGGGGATATTTTTACTGCTGCCAAGCCCGCGTGACAGCACCATTGTTTTTTCTCCGTCACCTGAACGGTAAAGTCCGCTGACTTCACCGGGGAATAAGCCCTGGTCAGGAGCATACAGGCCTCCTATAAACGGAAGTCTTACCTGACCGCCGTGAGCGTGACCCGAAAACACAAGGTCCACCTCCCATAAATCAAGACCGCTGTTTTCGATAAAGCATACGGGCATATGGCACATAAGCAAGGTAAAAAGTTCTGTGTCCTGAAATTCTTTTACAAATAAGCTAACGTCCCTATGAGCTTTGTTGTTCTTAAGGTAAATTTCAGGCAAACAATAACCGTAAACACCGCCTATACGAAGCTTTTGACCTTTTATTGCTATTTCTACATATTCCTTTTCAAGCAGAGTACTGTGTTCGCTGTAAACATCACCTGATTTCACCGCGGCAAAATTATCGTACATTATTTCGTGGTTGCCGTTTGAGGAATATAAGGGTGCTATTTTACTAAGCTCGCTAAGAAGATTTTTTACAGTTTGGTACTCATCCTCGTAGCCATCGAGCATATCCCCTGTAGTTATAATAAGGTCAGGCTCAAGCTTTTTGATTTCATCTGTAAGCTCTTTGTTATTTTCACCGAACTCGCTGTTATGAAGGTCGCTTAACTGAACAACCCTTATGCTGTTATTTATTTTATCGCTTTCAACTTCATAATAAGTTACCGTGAAGATATTATTTGAAAGATATAAGCTTGTAAAAATAAGGATTAATAGTAAAAATAGTGCTGAGGATAATATGATAAGCTTCAATTTTTTATTTAATTTCAAAGCTTCATCCCCTTTGCACAAACTTTTACAATTAACATTATACCACAAACACCTTATAGAATCTACCTTAGGAAAAGAAAAAACCGGGAATTAAACCCGGTTTTGTTTCATTATTTCTTCTCACCGTAATTGCCGTAGCTTCCGTAGCCATAGCCGTAACCGTAACCATATCCGTAGCCGTAACCTGCGGTGATGCTTTTCTTAACACCGTTAAGCACACATCCCACAATGGGAAGTCCTGAATCGCCAAGGCGCTGAATTCCGTCAAGAATCTGTTCCTGTGAGGCAAAATCCTGCCTGATGACCATTATTCCGCACTCAGCAAGAGAGGAGATTTCGGATGCATCAGCAAGAAGTGAGCAGGGCGGTGTATCCAGTATAACAACATCGAAGCTCTTTTTAGCGTATTCAATAAGATTTGCCATACGCATCATAGAGGATTTTTCAAAATAACTGCCGCTTTGACCGCCCGATACCACAAAGAGGTTTTCAACGTTAGTTTCATTTATAACGTTTTCCATTTCAGTTTCGCCCTGAAGATAATTATCCAAAGAATAATCACACTTCAGCTGCAGCATTTTTGTAACGGAGGGATTCCTTAAATCGCAGTCCACAAGAAGCACGCGGCTTCCTTTTTTAGCAAGTGAAAGGGAAAGGTTAACGGATACCGTTGTTTTTCCTTCGCCGGGTATGGCGCTGGAAATAAGTATAACCTTTTTATTCTGCTCAGTCATTATC
>JAGBID010000216.1 GCA_017935165.1 Clostridia bacterium | reverse complement strand
TTACTTTTTCACTATTACTTAATACTTTTACTTAATAAAAAAGCCCCCTGCTAAATGCAGAGGGCGAATTATCGCGGTACCACCTCAGTTTACCCATACAATGTATGAGCCTTAAGCACTAAAGTTAAACTTTTATGCCTTCGCAAAATAACGCTTGCTAAACGGCTTACCCTAATTAAACTAAATTTGTTCAGGCAGCAACTCAGGAAGGTATTTTCACTTAATTTTCCCATTCCCTCACACCAAACCGGGAACTCTCTGAAGCAAGAAAAGAAAGCTACTTAATTTCCGTCACAGTCTTTCTAATATATTATATACTAATTTTAAATTTTGTCAAGATTTTAGTTTGGCTTAATTTTCGCTGCTTTGAAGCATTTCGTCTGCCATCTGAAGCTTAAGCTCGGTAATACCATCGCCGCCGATCATACGGGCAAGCTCGGTTTTTCTTTCGTCCCTTGAAAGCTTTCTTACCTTTGTAAAGGTCTTTTCGCTCTCGGTTTCCTTTTTGATAAGCAGCTGGTTTTTAGCCATTGCGGCAATCTGAGCAAGGTGGGTAATGCATAAAACCTGCCTGTCGCCTGCGGCTTCCTTAAGCTTTAAGCCCACTTTGTTTGCAGCCTCGCCGCTGATACCCGTGTCGATTTCGTCAAAAATAAGGGTATCAATTTCATCACCGCCTGAAAGGACAGTTTTGATGCTGAGCATAATTCTGGAAAGCTCACCGCCTGAAGCGATTTTCGACATAGACTTAAGCTCCTCGCCGCGGTTAGCGCTTACTAAAAACTCGATTTTGTCACAGCCGTTTATATTAAGGCTCACTCTTTCCTGCTTAACGGCAAACTCCACACCGGGCATATTCAAAAAGCTTAACTCTTCCTTTACCCTTGAAGCGAATAAGGCACCTGCATCCTTACGCTTGTGGGAAAGCTCCCTTGCAAGGTCCACCGCCTTCTTCTTGACCACCTCAAACTCAGCAGAAAGCTCCTCGATTTTTTCGTCGGAGAGCTCTATGGAGCGAAGCTCGTTGATACATTCCTCGTAATATTTTAAAATATCCTCCTCGGTTTCACCGTACTTCAGGCTCAGCCTGTAAAGGAGGTCCAGACGGTTTTCGATTTCTTCAAGCTCATTGGGGTCGAAATCAAAGCTTTCGGCAAGGTCTCTTACTTCCTCGGCTACGTCCTCAATTTCATAGCGAAGGTCGTTTAACTTCTCGCTTATTTTTTCCAAAGCAGGAAGATTTTTTGCAGCTGTTTCCATTGTGTCCGCCGCCATTGCTGTTAAATTTTCAGCACCCTCTGTTTCGCCGTCGCCTGACAAGGCATTCCTTACAAAATTCAGGGCGTTCATTATAGCTTCACCGTTCCTGATTGTATCGCGGCGGCTTATAAGAGCATCCCTTTCCCCTATTTTTACAGAAGCCTTTTCGATTTCTTCCACCTGGTATTTTAAAAGGTCCAGCCTGCGGCTTTTCTGGTTTTCATCCATTAAAAGCTTATCAAGCTCGCGTTTGATAGCTCTTAAGTGGTTATATTCCTGTTGGTAGCTTTTTAAAAGAGGGTTAAGTCCGCCGAAAGAATCTATGTATCTGCCGTGAATTTCCTCATCCATAAGCTCATAGCTGTCGTGCTGACCATGGATACTTATTAAATTTGCGCCAACTTCCTTAAGCATACCTGCATTCACGGGTACGCCGTTAATTTTTGCCGTACTGCGGTTCTGCCTTATGTCACGGGTGATTAAAAGCTCCTCGTTTTCATAAGGGATATTAAGCTCTGCAAGCTTTTCCTTTGTCTTTTCATTTATAGAACTGAAAAGAGCAGTTACGTTGGCTTTTTCGGCACCAGTCCTTATAAGGTCGCGGCTTGTTCTTTCGCCCAGAACTGCATTTATGGCATCAATGATAATGGATTTACCTGCACCTGTTTCACCGGTTAACACGGTATAACCCTTATCGAAATCTATTGATGCCCTTTCAATAACAGCAATATTCTCAATATAAAGTGAAGAAAGCATATCTTTCCCTCTTAGTTGTTCATTAATTTTTTGAATTCTTCCTGACGCTCCAAAGCTATTTCATTACTTTTGCATACTGCTAAAATAGTATCCTCACCTGCTAAGGTACCAACTATACCCTGAAAATTAATTGTATCCATTGAAGCGCAGACAGCCTGAGCCATACCCGTAATACACTTAACTACAACTATATTCTGGGCAGCCTCCACACTTAGTACGGAATCGGAGAAAAGTGAGTAGAATTTAAGGGATATATCCCTTGCATTGTCCTGACCGGTGCTGTAACGGTACTTACCCTTGCTGGTAAGGTTTTTAACTAACCTTAACTCCTTAATATCACGGGAAACTGTAGCCTGAGTTACGTCAAAGCCGCAGTCACGAAGCTTTTTTAAAAGCTCCTCCTGAGTATCGATATCCTGCTCTCTTATGAGGTCGAGTATTTTTGCGTGTCTTCTTGTTTTCATCTTTTTAACCGCCTTGTTAGGTTTTTTATTTAAGGGAAATTAATTTTTTATTAAGTGTATCAAAAAAGCTGCTGTCACCGTATCTTAAAAGCTTTACTGACTTTTCGGATACGGAGAACTTAAGCTCATCGTTTTCATTTAAAGGTAATACTGTTTCGCCATCCAGGGTTAAAAGCACCTTTCCGCTTTCACCCGGAAGAATCTTTACCGTTACTTCGCTTTTTCCGCCGCAAACTACACTTCGGTTAAAAAGCGAGTAGGGACATATTGGAGTGAAGGTGATGCACTTCATATCAGGGTCTACAACCGGACCGCCTGCAGAAAGGGAATAGGCTGTACTTCCGGTGGGAGTTGCTACAATAAGACCGTCCGCACGGTAGAGGTAGCCTTTTGTGTTATTTACAGATATTTCGTAGTCAAGAATTCTTGATAATTCGCCTGAAATAACACCCTCGTTAAGGGCAAAATACTCCTTGCCTTTGGTTTTAACGGAGAGAAGCATTCTGTACTCCTCCACATTATTTCCATCTATTACCTCAGGAATAAGCTGCAGGTCCTCGGGCTCGATTCCTGCAAGATAACCTACCCTGCCAAGGTTGACGCCCAAAATAGGAATATTATACTTAACTGCGTGCTTTGCAGCGTGGATTATTGTACCGTCGCCGCCGACTGTGATAATAATATCACAATTTTTTGCCAACTGATCGTGGTCAGGCTCAGCTTCCGCTTCGGGAAATATTTCTGCTATTGATTTATGTACCGCCGCTTTATAAGCCTTTTCTTTCAGTAGACCTATAATTTTACGGCTTACATCCTCGGCACCATCTTTTTTAAGATTAGGTAATATTGCAATTCGCATTTTCTCCCTCCTTTATAGAGGCGAATTTAAAAGCATTTACTTAAGCTCCTTGTGGGAATTCTCCACCACGTTTTTAATATCTATGCTTATGCTTTCATTGTTTTCCGTTTTCTTTAAATAAATAAGATATTCTATGTTTCCCTCAGGTCCTTTTATGGGTGAAAAGCTTAAGGCTTTTATTTTAAAGCCGAGGCCCAAAGAAAAATCGTAAATACTTTTTACAACTTCACGGTGAACGGCTTTATCCTTAACAACACCGTTTTTGCCTATATTCTGCTTGCCTGCTTCAAACTGAGGTTTTATGAGGCATAAAGCCTCGCCTTCATTTTTAAGAAGACTGTAAATTACAGGCAGCATAATTTTAAGGGAAATAAAGGAAACGTCACAGGATATGAAATCGATATCCTCAGGAACGATTTCCTTTGTTATATTTCTCGCGTTTGTCTTTTCCAGGTTAACAACACGGCTGTCGTTTTTAAGTTTTTCGTGAAGCTGATTACTGCCAACGTCCACAGCGTAGACTTTTTCAGCGCCGTTTTGCAGCATACAATCTGTAAATCCGCCTGTGGATGCGCCTATATCCATTGAAATAAGACCTTCAAGGGAGATATTAAATGCCTTAACAGCTTTTTCCAGCTTTAAACCGCCGCGGCTGACGTATTTTAAGGTTTCGCCTTTAATTTCTAAAACAGTGTCTGCAGGAAGCAATAAGCTTGGCTTATCTATTCTCTCGCTTCCTTTATACACAGCGCCGCTTTGAATCATATTCTTTGCTTTTTCGCGGCTTTCAGCCAGATTAAGCTTACACAGTAATAAGTCAGCTCTGATTTTTTCTTCCATTTATATTATCCTTTATAAACTTTTTAAGGTTTCTTTGATGCTGTCTTTATCCATTTTAAGCTCTTTTAAAAGCTGCTGCATATTGCCGTGGGGAACAAAGCCCTTTTCCGCTGCGGTAATTTTCATTTTACCGCTGTAGCCTTCCTCAATTAGCTTTAAGGCAAAGCTTTCGGCAATACCGCCGTTTTTACTGCCCTCCTCAACAAAGAGAAGCTTTTTGCAGTTTAAAGCTTCGGTAACAGCTCCTGAAGGTATTGGGTATATTTTATTAAGCTTAATTACTTTTACCTTTATATTTTCTTCTTTAAGCTCCCCGGATGCTATTGCACAGTTGGAGAAAATTCTTCCGTAAGTGATAATTGCTGTGTCGCCCTCACCGTAAACGTCGAAATCCTTGGCGCTTGTTTCAAAGTCTTCAGGCTTATACAGTTCACTGCCCCTTGGGTAACGGATGGCGGTTAAGGAAGTTTCCTCGTTTAAAGCTCTGCTCATGGCTGTTTTAAGCTCATCAAAAGACGTAGGAGAATATATAGCTATAGTGGGAATAGACTTAAGGTATGCGGCATCGAACATTCCGTGGTGAGTTCTGCCGTCCTCACCTACTACGCCTGCTCTGTCCACACAAATTACAGCCTTTAAATTCTGCAAGGCTATATCGTGAATTAAATTATCGTAAGCACGCTGCAGAAAGGTTGAGTAAACCGCAAAGAAAGGAACCATACCTTTCCTTGCTAAGCCTGCCGAGAAGGTTACGGCGTGCTCCTCCGCAATACCTACATCGAAAAATCTGTCGCTATGCTTTTTCTGGAAATCGGTTAAACCCGTTCCCTCACACATAGCCGCTGTAACAGCACATACGTTTTTATTACCGAAGGCAAGCCTTGTAAGCTCCCTGCCAAATACGGCGGAGAAATTATCCCCTGCCTTTTTGACTTCACCGGAATTTATATCAAACCTGCCTACACCGTGGAAAATATTGGGATTTTCCTCAGCATATTCAAAGCCTTTTCCCTTAACAGTTCTAACGTGGATAAGGATAGGCTTATCTATTTCTTTTGCATTCTTAAGAGTTCTGGAGAGCTTTTCCACGTCGTGACCGTCGAAGGGTCCGTAGTAGGCAAAGCCTAAATCCGTGAAAATATTTTTGGAATAAATATCCTCCTTGATTCCGTTTTTTATGCCTCTTATGACACTTGCGGAAAATTTACCTACAAGGGGGATTTTCTCCATTGTGCTTTCGATACTCTCTTTAAATTTTATATAACCGGGTCTTGTTCTGAAATAACCAAGGTAAGTAGCTAAAGAGCCAACGTTTTTGGAGATAGCCATTTCGTTATCGTTAAGGATAACGATGAAATTCTTTTTAAGTCTGCCTGCATTGTTTAAGCCTTCGAAAGCAAGTCCGCCCGTAAGGGAACCATCGCCGATAACTGCAACTGTGTAGGCATCATCATTTCTAATGGTGTTGGCAACGCTTATGCCAAGGGCAGAGGAAATGGATGTACTGCTGTGACCGGTTGTAAATGGGTCGCAGTCGCTTTCCTCCCTTGAAGGGAAACCTGAAATTCCGCCGTAAGTTCTTAATGTGCTGAACTTTTCGTTTCTGCCCGTTAAAATTTTATAGGCGTAAACCTGATGTCCCACATCGAAAATTATTGAATCCTTATAAGGGTCGAAAGCAGAAAGCAAAGCCACGGTAAGCTCTATTACACCGAGGTTGGAGGCAAGGTGACCGCCGGTTTCGGAGACTGTTTCGATTATTCTTTTTCTCAGTTCAGTACAAAGCTCCACCTTTTCATTTTCCGATAAATTATTTATCATATCCGGAGACTTTAAACTGCTCAGTATATTTGACATTATTCCACCTGAGTTTCTTATTCTTGAATATCACGCTGCATAGCTGCTGCTTTTAAGGTGTTTTTCATAAGCACAGCAATAGTCATAGGACCTACACCGCCGGGCACAGGAGTAATATAGGATGCTTTTTCTTTTACGTTTGCAAAATCTACGTCACCGCAAACTTTACCGTTTTCGTCACGGTTGATACCAACATCCACAATAACTGCGCCTTCCTTTACCATATCCGCTGTAAGGAAATTCCTTCTGCCTACGGCGGCTACTATAATGTCGGCATTTCTGCAGACTGAGGCGATGTCCTTTGTTCTTGAGTGGCAGATTGTAACGGTAGCGTTTTTATGAAGTAAAAGCATAGACATTGGCTTGCCTACAATATTGCTTCTGCCGATTACTACAGCGTTTTTGCCTTCAATATCAATATTTTCACTCTTTAAAAGCTCCATTACGCCTGCAGGAGTGCAGGGAAGGAAATTGTAAGAGCCTATCATAATTTTTCCTACGTTGGCATCTGTAAATGCATCCACATCCTTTAAGGGACTTATGGCGTCAATTACAGCTTTCTCGCTTAAATGCTTGGGAAGAGGCATCTGAACTAATATGCCGTTAACGTCCTTATCCTTATTAAGCTTGTCAATAAGCTCTAAAAGTTCTTTTTCACTTGTGTCTTCGGGGAGGGCAAATTCAAGAGATTTAATGCCGCATTCCTCACAGGCACGCTTTTTGTTTCTAACGTATATTTTGGATGCAGGGTCCTCACCTACTATTACAACAGCAAGACAAACGGAAATACCCTTTTCGTTTAAAAGTTTAACTTCCTTTGCTACCTCTGCTTTAACTTCAGCGGAAACCTTTTTACCGTCAATTAAAATTGCCATATTATTCACCTTTGCTTTCTTCTGCTTTTTCTTCATCCTTAGTTTCCTCTTCCTTATTTTCGGAGTCGGAGGTTTCTTCTGTTTCCTTTTCTTTATTTTCTGCCTTTTTATCATCCTCCATGGGAAGTGATAAATCTATACCGTTTAATTCCATTATAGCCTTGTTACCGCAGCCTGAAAGGGATGTTCTTCTTCTTAAAACAATAAGAGCTATAACTGCAGCGATAACTGAGGCAGCTGCAACAACCTGAGAAACCTTAAGATTGATGTAAGGAATCATAAGGCTGTCAGTTCTGAGACCCTCAATAAAGAATCTGATAAAGCCGTACCAGGCTATGTAGAGAAGGAAGGTCTGACCGTCATAGCGGCGCATTTTTCTTGTGAAGAAGTGAAGTGCAACAAAACCTAAAAGGCATAAAATAGATTCGTAAAGGAAGCAGGGGTGAACACCGCCGGCGGCTACTTTTTCTGTGTTTGCACTCATCATTCTCCAGGGAAGGTCGGTATGTCCGCCGAAAGCTTCCTGATTCATAAAGTTACCCCATCTGCCAATACCCTGACCGATAAGGAAACCGAGGGATGCTAAGTCAAGCACAGCAGGAACCTTTAACTTTCTTATCTTAGCCATAATTCCGCCGCCAAGAAGTCCGCCGATAATACCGCCGTAAATACCTAAGCCGCCATCCTTAATGGCAAATATTGCTGCGGGATTCTTTAAATAATAATCGCCGGGGTAGAAAATAACGTAGTAAAGTCTTGCGCCTATAACACCGCAGATAAGACCGACTATTACTGCGTCGAAAAGCGCATCATCCTTGATTCGCATCTTCTTACAGCTGAATATGGCGTAGATGATTGCAAGGAGGAAACCGAAACCGATAATTACACCGTACCACTGAACGGTGAAGTCACCTATAGCAAAAGCTGTAGGGTTAATGTCGAATGAAAGTCCCAGATCGGGGAATGTTACGTGATGTGTCATAATTTTATCTTCTTTCTTAAATTAGTCCTCAGGAAGTATAACGGAAAGTACCGCTTTATCCTCCATCATTATTTCTCTTAAGCGGCGGTTAACGTCCTCAAGAGTTATAACAGCCAATGAATCAATATATTTATAAAGCTCACGGCCGTTGAATTTCATTGATATCATAGCATTTGCTATTGCTGAGCTTGAGTTAAGCCCGGATATGTTGGAGCCGTAAATAGAGCGCTTGGAAATTTCAAAGGTCTCTTTATCGATTCCTATTTCCTTAAGCTTTTTAATCTCCTTATTTATCTCCTCGGCTACCTTTTGGGGATCCCTTGATTCACCGCCGAACATTACTGCGGCGTGTCCCTCACCCTCAAAGAATTCATAACTAAATGAGCTTTCGTTTATAAGCTGCATATCGTAAAGGCGCTTAAACAGGGGCGAAGCATCACTCGCCATTGCATCCAGAATTATTTCCGTTTCGGCAATTGTTTTTTCATCAATATGCTTGCCTTTAACCGATTCCTTAAAACCCAACTGGAATAAAGGAAGGGCAACGCTCATCTTTTGTTCTATATAGGGTTCTACCACAGTTTCGGGCTCTGCTTCGTATATTCTTTCCACCTGCATAGGCTCAGTTCGTTTTAAAAGCTTGTCGCAAATGTCAAGCACTTTATCACATTCTGCATTGCCCACAACCACCAAAGCCATATTACTAAGGTTATAGAAGGTATTGTAGCAACGGTAAAGGTACTCGGGAGTGATTTTGCTGATGCTTTCAACCGTGCCTGCAATATCGTTCTTAATGGGATGTTTATGGTACATACCCTTAAGCATATTAAACATAGAGCACCAGCCCGGGTCATCCTCATACATTTTTATCTCCTGACCTATAATCCCCTGTTCCTTTTTAACCGTTTCCTCGGTAAAGTAAGGGGATTGCACGAAATCAAGAAGAATTTCAAGGGAGGGGTAAATATTCTGTGTTGCAGAGAAAAGGTAACAGGTAGACTCAAATGAAGTAAAAGCATTGGCAGAAGCGCCCGTTGCGGCGAATTTAAGGAAGGTGTCGCCCTCCTCACTTTCAAAAAGCTTATGCTCCAAAAAGTGAGCTATACCTTCAGGCACCACCGAAGCTTCAAGCTCGTCACTTCTTTTAAAACAATTATCAATGGAGCCGTACCTTGTACCGAAAATTGCAAAGGTTGTTGAAAAGTTTTTCTTGGGATAGACGAATATTTCAAGTCCCGTAGGATGGGTAAGGGTGAAATAATGATCGCCGGTCCTTTCACTTTCCACCTTTTTCCAAAGTTTATTTATATTTTCCATATCAATCACCATAACTTTTCTGAGATTTATACTCAGTAAAGTCTTCTTAATTATTTACGGTTGTACCCACTAAGGTATACACGGTATCCAGCTTTGTAAGCTTTGCGGCGTTGATAACATCACTGAGGCTTACAGCTTCAATTTTCTTAAGCTGTTCCATTGGCGTTAAAACCTCGCTGTCAAAAATCTGATTTTGGTAGAAGATTTCAAGTGAATACAAGGAATCCTCAATGCCGTTTAAGCTGTTATATAAAGCAAGCTTTGCTGCCGTAAACTCTTCCTCAGTGATGTTGCCTTGTCTGATATCCTCAAGCTCTTTTAGTATGGCTTCCTTAGCAGCTTCTAATTTATCTGTTTCCACGCCGCTTTCAACCAAAAGTGCCTTTTTGAGAAGTGCAGGACGGCAGGAACAATAATAGCATAAGCTTAACTTTTCCCTTACATTCATAAAGAGCTTGGAGGTTGGTGAGCCGCCGAATATTACTGACATAAGCTTCATAGCATTTATGTCTTCGCACTCGGTTTTAAAGCCTAAAACAAGCTTACTTTGGGCAAGCTTCATTTCCTCGGAAACCACGTGAAGCTCCTGACCTGCTTTTTTAGCTTCGTTTGTAAGTTTATACGGAGCTCTTTCGAAATTAAACTTTTCCCTTACTGTATTTTCGATGTATTTATAATCACAGTCGCCTGACACGAAAATTACAAACTGAGCTTTTTTCAGCACATTATTCCAAAACTTAGGAAGCTTTGTTTCGTCAATATTTTTAACACTTTCCAAAGTACCGTATTTGGAAAGACCTGCTTTTTCATTTCTGTAAAGCTCCTTGAGGCATTTATCGATTGCATAGATGCGTTTATCATTAAAGTCAGCTTCAATAGCTTCAATTATCTGGCGCTTTTCCTGTACGAAGCTTTCCTCAGGAAATAAGCCTCTTTCATCCTTTAAGGGAGTGAACACAGCGCTTAAAAGAATTGAAAGCAATTCCTGCTCCATTTTTTCACCGCCGAAAGCATATTTACCCGAAATACCGCTGAGAGCAACATTAAGAACCTGGTTGTCACCCATTTTTGTTATGTCCGAATAAATACTTGCACCGTAAAGGGATGCAAGTTTACGGCTGAGAGCCGTATACTCGGGATATTCATTTGTAAGGCGGCACACTATGGAAGTAAGCACGGCATGCTCTGAGGCTGTTTCTTTATCAAGAGGCAGAAGCATCTTAAAAGCAATGCGGAATGTTTTAAATTTACTGTCCGTAAGATTTATGATTCTGACGGAATCGCTGATATCACAAAAGTTTGGCATAAACCTTTCCTTCCTGTGAATAATTATTCTTCAGCTTAGTATAACACATACAAAGCAAAAATAAAAGCTTTTATGAAAAATTTAATGAATATATACATTATTTTTGTATATTTTTGGATATAAAAAGAGAGGCGCTTCCCGTGAAGCACCTCTTAGAAGGTTTAAGCTTTAATTTAGCGCATAGCCTTTAGCTTTGCATTTCTTTCCTTTGTGTTCTTTACAATTTCGTTTGCAAGGGTAATTGCTAAATCCTTATCGTTTACAGAGTCATAAAGTCTGCCGGACTGCTCGTAGATATTTATCTCGGTTGCTCTTAATGCATCGTTTGTCTTTATGGGGCTGTTGTAAACCTCGTCATAAGCCTTTTCAATAGCCTTTTTAACTTCCTTGTCAGTTGCAAGGTCTAAAGCGGACTTTAATTTTTCGCTGCAGGTTTTAACGAAGAGGATTTCCTTCTGGCGCTTTTCCTCACGCTCAGCTGTAACTTCGTTTGCAAGAAGATTGATGATAAGAATAATTGCATAAGCTGCTGCTAAAAGAATCTGGATAATAAGGCAAGCCTTAAAGGATTCGGGACGGGCAAGGATAAAGATGATGCCGATAATGAATACTATAAAGAAGTAAACAGCACTTACAGATGCAAGAGCAAGACCGAAAACATTACTGCTCTTGCTTTTCTTTGTAAGTATGGGTGTGGCAACAACCATAATGTAAGCAAAGTGGATAAAGCCGTAAGAGATCCAAACGGATGCTGGGTTGGTTTCAGGCTTTAAAAGGAAAAAGATAACGTTGAAAACTACAAGGAAAACCAGGTCGAGTGCTATGTAAAGAATAGACTTTTTCATTTTTTAATTCCTTTCTTTTAATGCATTAAATCAGAAATTACTGAGAATTTCCATTTTCTTAGCATTATATTCTTCCTGTGAAATAAGACCCATATCAAAGAACTGCTTGAGCTGCTGGAGCTTAGCCATAGGATCGTTAGCTGCAGGAGCGGGTGCTGCGGGAGCCTGAGCAGGTGTCTGCTGATAGGGGTTAGCCTGAGGCTGAGCGGGAGCCTGCTGACTGAAACGGCCTGAAGGAGCCTGACCGGGCATTGCACCCTGGTTTGCTGCAGGGTTCATAGGTGCGAACATCTGCTGAGCCATAGAGCCGAATGCGCCGCCTGCTGCAAAGCCCATACCAAGACCTGCGCCTGCGGAAGCAACACCGCCTGCACCGGGATTCTCAGCAAGCTTGGAAAGGATATCTGCGGACTGCTGACGTGCCCAGTCGTCGCCAAGAACTTCAAATGCTGCCTTCTGAAGCTGAATTTCACGCATTTTAGCAATAGCATCCATACCGATTTCGTCGTACTTCTTACGCAGCTCGCCGTCGTCAAGGTCAAGAGCAGAGATTGTAAATACTTCACAGTTAACACCGTAGCTGCTCATAATCTCCTGCATTGTAGGCTGGAGCTGCTCGGAGAATTCATCGATTCTTGCTTCGATACCCAAAAGCTCTGTCTGGAGCTCATTTAAATGCTTTGTAAGTGCTGATTTGATCTTGCTCTGGAACTGCTCACCGAAGAAGCTCTTGAGAGAAGTTTCAGTAACACCGGCTACGTTGTTGCCAACAAGCTTGGAAAGGAAAACAACAGGGTTAGCAATAGATACCTTGTAAGAACCTCTTGCAAATACCTTAGTCTGGATTCCTAAAAGCTTATCACGAACAGCCATAGGAGAGCTTGTGCCCCACTTGATTTCAATTGAATGAGCCTGCTTAACAAAGTAAACAACGCAGTTAAAGGTGCTTATACCGCCTGAGAATGCATTTCTTAAACGGCTGATGAAGGGATAGTTCTGTGTACTTAATTTATAAGTACCGTTGTCGAATACTTCCTCAACGTTACCGCCATTTACAAAGATTGCCTGCTCGCCGGGCATAACGATAAGTGTTGAATTTGTGTTGAAGTCCTCTTCAGGCTGGCGCCAGATAAGAAGGTCAGGTGAACCTGTGTTCTTTATGACGTCGGTCCAGTGCTTTTTGCCGCCCTGATAGTTAACTTCGTTGGGATTTTTACCAAAGAGTGCCATAAATTTTTTCCGCCTTTCGAACTTTATTTATAAGTTAATTTTTTATTAAGTAGCCTTATTTACGGGGAAAACCTTTTTTAATTGTGTCAAGTGCCTTCTCCTTATCGTCACGAAGTGTGACCATAAAAGCATAAACACCTGCTGCATCCAAGGGTGCAATTTCGCTTAACTTTTTGGCTGTGTAGCCTTCAATTTCCACCGGGTTTTCAAAATCGAAATTTCTTCTGTCAAGGTAAAGGCTGAACTCCGCTGCAATATCCTCATACTTTAAAAGCTTTTTTGAAAGCACGTTTGCTACAACGGCAGTAACCTTTTTTTCCTCTATATAATATTTAAGAATTTTATCCTTCATAATAATTACCCTTTCATCGCTCTTAATCTATCCTTGAACTGGTTTGCAAAGGCTCTTGCCTCAGCTTCAACAAGCTGATCCTCATAAGCCTGCTGGTCCAAATCAGGGCTGATGTAGTTTTCGAAGTTGTGCTGATACTGGTAATCAAGAGCAGACTGTGGGTTCATTGCTCTTTCGTGCTGGTGACAATGCCACAACTCGTGGGCAATTGTGTCCGCCGCTTCATCGGAATTATAGAGCATATACTCATTTACCTGGAGTGTGTTGGTTTCGGGGTTGTAGCCGCCGTAGTCACCCTCCTGCTCATTATTATAATACTCTATTTTTGGCGGATTTTCAATACCTGTTACGTCAGAAACATAATCTGCTAAGCTTTGCATTGATTCTTTTTGCTCATCAAGGCTCATATCCGCCCAGGTATCGCTTTCGAAGTTGGAAAGTGAGGAATTAAGGCGTTCGCTGTCGCTGTCTATATTAACATCCTTAAAGCCTTCAGCCAATGCGTCGGAGCTTATTTCCTCGTAAATAGAATCGTAGTCAATATCCGCGGGATTTACGGACATATTGTCAACCGCTTCATTGTGTACAGGCTCTGAAGTTTCTTCGAAGTTCTCGTCATCAAGATCAACCGCTGTTGTACCTTCCTCGGTCATTTCACCAACGGGCATACCCTCCTGAGCTACGGGCTCAACTTCCTCTGTGGTTTCTGTATCCTCAGGGAAATCCTCCTCATTTTCGAAGGTAGCATCAAGAGTTTCGAACTCCTCTTCATTCCCTACGTCCTCAAGGAATTCGTCGCCGTCCATATCGCCGTCAATGCTTTCTTCGTAAAGGTCCTGGTAGCTGTCCTCTATGTCCTCTTCAAATTCATCATTACCACCGCCGCCAACGGAACTTTCTGTGCCGGGTGCCAGACGGTCACGGACGTTTTCGTAATCGTCGATGTCCTCCATCATATCTCTTGCACCGTTTGGACGGAAGCCGTTAAACACGTGGGGTGTTACCTCCTGACCGGGAAAAGCATCATTTAAGAAGTCCTGTTCAAGGCGGTAACGGTCATCGGCAAGTCTTTCAGCAATTTCGGTTTCGCTTAAACCTTTATCACGGTAATCGTCAGCTAAAACGTCAAGCTGCTGCTCAACATTATTATAACCTGATTCCAAAAGCTCTCGCTCGTCCCTTGTTAATACCTTGGGGCTGTCATCTTCCTCATAATATTCATTATCCTCGGGGAAATCAGTGTAGCTTTCTTCGCTGTAATCAGCCGTATCCTCTGTTTCGTAGGAGCTGTCCTCGGTAAATTCCTGAGTTTCGAAATCGGACTCATAATCAGAATTTTCAGTATAATCCTGAGTACTGTCTGCTGAATAGTCAAGGTCTGCGTTTGGAGTTTCGTAACTATCAAATTCTTCTGACATTTTAATTCTCCTCAGTTAAGCTATAAATTATATATTAATAATCCTTGCTGATATGTATTACCTTTATAACTGTTGTAACAACGTTTATTATAAAACTTACTATACCCATAATGCCTGCAACAACAGCGGAAGCTTCTCTGCCGTAAGTATTTCCTGATGCCTGAACCATCATAATAGCTATAAAGCCGAAAGCACTCCAGATAAATGTAAGAGCAAGCAGTATACCTAAAAATGCGTTGCCGTTTTTAAATGAGTGAACGGCAAATAAAGCGATATATGCTGAATAAATAACAGAACCTAAAAGAATTACTATAGTTCCCATAACGCCTTCAAGCCTCAAACTGTTTGCTATGCCTGTGGGAGAAATATCCCCACCGAAAATTCTTACAATGTTGGGAAGTGCCGCAACAACTATTGCTGCTGTTGTAATAAGCAGGGAGGTATCCCTTTCCTCATTAAACATACAGAAAAAGCCCAATGCCATTAAAGCAAACGCAAGGGTATTTGCTGCGCCGTAATATACGTTCATAAATCCGTTTATGCTGTTAAGTGTCTCAAGGGGATCGTTCACCATTGCTTCCCTATATACCATTGGTAAAATGATATTTAAAACAACACCTCCTATAACAACAAGAAAGCTGAGTATAACGCCGAAAATAGCGAATTTTTTGCCTGATTCGTAACTAAACATATAAACCCTCCGGATTTTTTATAAGTCTTTCAAAGCATGAATTGAGCATACGACTAAAACGCCGAAGCTTACTATCATAGAAAATACTGAAGACATCGAGAATACTGTAACAAAAGACATGATGCCTTCGTTAACTTTTGAAAAAATAAGATTATTAATAATTGTTACGCCAACGGTTTTATAGACATAAGCCAGTGCTAAAAGACCCGTTACTATAATATTTCTCTTTTTGAGCGCGCTGAAAGCAATAAATACTAAATAAGCCTCAAGGAAAATATTGATTATGATATTTCCTATCATGTTAGCAACCTGGGTTGAGCCAAAGCTTATATTGACGCCTAAAATAAGTAACACGCTGTAAAAAGCAGGAATTAAAAGTCCGCCGCTTACAAGGAGGTACTGAATTTCCCTTTCCTCATTATAAATGAAGAAGAAGCCTGCCGCCGCACCAAGATAACCGCAAACACCAATAACGTCGCCAACTGTGAAAAGCGTAAATATTGTATCAAAAGAAAGGGGACCTTCACCCATATAGCCTGTTATGTTCAGCATTGCTGACATTAAGGTAAGTATTACAGTTGAAACGAATATAAGGACAAAACCTAAAACCGAGATTTTTTTGCCTGACTCAGTACTCATAACTTACTCCTTTTAATCATCATTTACTACACTTACGGCAGCTAAACCAAGTGTAACTGCAGTTAACGCGTTATTAAATATACTTATAGCGTAGGCCATTACACCGCCAACACCACCGCCGAAAATCAAATACATTGCTATGGGATAGAAAACGGAAAAATACACAAACACCAAAGTAAGTATAATACACGGTGCCTGTTTGCCTTTTCTGAAAAAATTAACTGCAACGCCTAAAAAGTACAGGTTACTAAGCGCTAAGTTTATTATATCGCCAAGTATTTTTCCCCTGAAAATAATTGCGGGAAACATACTGACTGCCAAAGTTACCATAACGGTAAACATTGTTATCAAATCGAAAATGTCCTTATTATTGAAATACTTAATAGCATAGCCTGCAATCACCAGAGCAAGACCAAATATCACTGCGTACATCATATAGACTGATGTTGCAAATATAATATGCTTGTGGGTTATTATCTCAGCGAGGTAAGCAGCCGCCCTTGCACCTGAAACAAGGGCGCAAAGCATAAACCCTATAAAGGATGTTTTACTGCCTGCATTATTCATATTAATCAACCTTCCTGAATTTCGTGAAGGGCACTTACTGCAAAGGCAGCAGCCTCAACAATGTAACAAATGAGTAAAATTATAAAGTAAAGTTCGTCGCCTAAAGCATCGGACACAACAAACATAAGGAAGGGGTAACCTACAGCAAGGAAGAAAAATGCAGCCATAACCAGCATAGCAAAGAAGTTGTTACCTTTTTTCATTATGTTTATGCCAAGTGCCAGTAAAACAAGGTGTGAAAGCACATTGCCAACAATAAACATAAGGATGCTGTGGGTGTA
>JAGBID010000027.1 GCA_017935165.1 Clostridia bacterium | reverse complement strand
TTATAGGCGAATAGAATATCACTGAAGCAGCAAGGCTTCAATATCACTTTCTTTTAGAAATATCTCGCCACAGGCGAGGTTTTTTCAAAAGAAAATATCACGCTGACGATAGTCAGCATATCACTTAACAGACAAAAAGAAAGAGAAGACTCGTTAATATACGAATCTTCTCTTTTCTGTTGCTCTGTGGGTTTGGGCTACTGCCCAAGTGCATTTTTACTTACAAATGCGATGCCGGTTCTTAACAGAAACAGGTATGATTACAAATTTTCCGATAAGAACAACACCGATTTTCACCGCCCTTTTTATTATGCTTTTTTGTAGTTTACCGCCACGATACCAATGGAAACAAGTAAGAGTGCCAGCAAATATTCCCACCTTAATATATTTTCCTGCAGGAATATTCCCGAGAAAAATGCGCCTGAAACGGGTATTACGAAATTATAAACGCTTACCTTGCTTATGCTGTATTCCTTAAATAGCTTGCTTTGAACCGTGTAACCGAATGCGGAAACAAAGCTTAAATATAAAAGCACCAAAACACCCTGAAGAGAGATACTGAAAGCATCCTTTGTGAAAATAACACCAATTAAAGTAAGCATAACACCGCCGAAAAGCAGGTTATATGAAGCCATTGTGGAGCTTTCAATAGTTTTTGTGGCGTGTTTGCTTAAAACGGAACCTATAACGGAGGAGAATGCTGCTATCATCATTAGACCTTCACCCATAAAGCTGATGCTTGAAGCAAAGCTTTCTTTGGAAAGCACGGCGAAAAGCACACCGCCAAAGCCTACTATAGCACCTAAGAATTTAAGTACAGTAAGCTCATCATCCTTATAAATAAAGTGTGCAAGTATAACTGCCATAAAAACCGAGGATGAATTTATAACGGAGCCTGAAGCACCTGAGGTGTTGCTCAGACCCGTGTAAAAGAAGGTGTACTGCAGGCTTGTGTAAACCGCCGCCACAAGTATAACAAGGGGAAGCTTATTAACGGGGAATTTAGGCACGGCTTTATTTTTCACGGTACCGAAAAGCAAAAGCAGTAAACCCGCTATAGTAAAGCGTATGCCTGCAAAAAGCATTTTCATAAAAATGTCATCGGTAACGGAGAAAAGCTCGTAGCCTATTTTTATCATAGGGAAAGCGGTACCGAAAAGTATATTGCAAAGTATAGCCGAAATTATGGCTCTTGGTGGTAAATTGGAGCTGTTACTCATATTAAAAATCCTTTAAGCTTTGTATTTCATCCATTTTCCGCTTCTGTACCTTATAATAAAGCAGGTGATTCTGAACAGCCAGTCCACAACCATTGCTATCCAGACGCCTATTGCGCCTAAACCGCCTAAGTAACCTATAAGGTAACTCAGGCTTATCCTGAAGGCAAACATAGAAAATACGGAAATTATCATAGTGAATTTCACGTCGTTGGCGGCTCTTAAGGCGTTGGGGAAAGTAAAGCTTAAGGGCCACATAAACATACCGCAGCCGTTATGAATAGCTATAAGTATCCATGTAAGGGTGTAAGTATCGCTTGAAAGGTTGTAGAAAGGCAGGATAAAGGGGCAAAGGGCGAAAAGCAAAAGGTTCCAGCTTATGTGAAGCATATAGGTTATTTTAAGTATCTTTTTAATGTAGAACTTTGTTTCCCTTATGTCACCTGCACCAACGCATTGTCCTGCCACAGTTATCATGGCAAGGTTCATAGCACCGCCGATAATACAACCCATTGCGTCAAGGTTATTTGCAACGGCGTTGGCGGCAATCTGTACCGTGCCGAAAAGGGAGATAATGCTTACAACCAGCACTCTGCCTAAAGCAAAAAGACTGTTTTCAATACCACTGGGTATACCTATGTGAAGAATCTTTTTAATTACGTTGAAATTTACTTTGAACTTAGCTTTTAAGTCAATATAAACGTCGTTGTGCTTATTTGTAAGCAGAATTAAAAGCATTACCATAGCGGCAAATCTTGCGAAAACCGTTGAGCCTGCCGCGCCTGCAACACCGCAGGGTATAACGTAGATGAATATTGCATTACCCATTACGTTTAAAATATTACTTAAAAGGGAGGCGTACATTGTAACACCGGAGTGACCTATAGACCTGAAAACAGCGGCGCAAGCATTATATACAGCAAGGAAAGGGAAGGAGAGGGCTGTTACGTAAAAATAAGTTTCGCAGGCATTGAAAACGTCCGTTTCAATACTTCCGAAAAACAGACTGATAATCCGGTTATTTAAAAGAAGGCAAACGGCGGTTATAACCAATGAAACCACGCCTGCGGTAAAAATAAGCTGCGAAGTGGCGGCGTTGGCGTCTTTTTTGTTTTTTGCACCAATATACTGTGAAACTACCACGGCACCGCCCGTTGCCAAAGCGGCAAATATATTTATAAGCAGGGCGTTTATCATATCCACAAGTGAAACACCCGACATATCGGCTTCGCCTAAGGAAGCAATCATCATTGTGTCCACCATACCAACGGTAATGGCAAGGGTCTGCTCAATGATAAGTGGTATTATCAGCTTTTTAAGTGCCTGATTACTGAAAAGCGTACCTGTATATTTCTCTTTCAACACGTTCACCCTTTTAATTAGTTACTTTTACAATTATACCACCTTTGTCAATACCGTGTACAAACAATTGACAAATTCCTTGAAAAATATTATCATTAAATTGAAAGGATGTGAAAGCTCTATGAGGAAAATACCTAAGAAAAATTTAATCGGAATTGCTGTTGCAGTGGCTTTAATTATTCTTATTGCCGCGTTTATATCAGTAGCAAGGGACAGTACAGGTGATGAAAGCTATGAAGAAGTAAATTTCCCCCAGAAGGAAACGGAGCTTTCTGCTGTGCCTGATGAATATAAAAATAACGTCTACTTAAGTTTTAGAGGTGTAGGTGCCTGCGATAAGCTCTTAAATAAGGTCCACGTAACGGTGATATTTGTTGAGGACAGCAAATCCACTTGGAGTGAAAGCGATAAAGCGGAGTTTAAAGAAAGCTGTGAAAGCACTTTTTTAAGAATCCAAAGTGATGCTAAAGCTTATAATAAGGATTTAAAAATAACAAGCGACTACAGAAGTACAAAAATAAACGTACCCTTCATATATGCCGAGCACGAAAACTGGGCGGACAGCGTTTTTGCCTCCCTTGATATGTCGGCTTATGCGGATGCAAATTTAAGCCTTGAAAGAGAATACGGCACCAACGAAGCAGCTATAATTTTTGCCCTGAATTATGAAGGAAGAAGCTTTACAGCCAACAGCGAAAACACCGAGTACACAATAATTTTTGACGACGCCCCTGCAATTTACCACGAAATATGCCACCTTTTCGGTGCCAGCGACTTTTATTTCCCCAAGGAAGTGGAGGAAATTGCCGAAGAACATTTAAACGGCAGTATTATGTACGATTGCTACGGCGGAAAGGTAGATGACTTCACTGCCTATATAATCGGCTGGAAGGATGAGCTTACGGAAAATGCGGAAAGCTTTTTAAAGGACACGATGCACGTAACCGAGGAACAGTTAAACGAAGCAAAAGTAACTTCATAATAAATTAAAAGAAGGTAAAGAATTAACTTTACCTTCTTGTTTTTTATTCAGTTTCGTTTCCCTTGCCCATTTCGTCACTATCCATAAGCGTACTCTTTAAAGGAGTTAACTTATAATAGATAAAGGTAAGTAAGCTGCAAAGAAGCCAGCCTGCAGGGTAGGAGAGTGCAACTATAAGGAAGTCATCAGGGAACCACTTTGTCATAAAGAATAAGTAAATCTGTCTGAATGCAACGAAGGTTGAAAGCATTATTATCATCGGCACCTTGGAGTTGCCGGCACCTCTGAGTGCTGCCGAGTAAACCTGGTTAACAGCGCAAAGGATGTAGAAAGGTGTTATGTGGGTTAAAAGCATTGTACCGATTTCAACAACCTCTTTCTTATCATTAAAGAAAGCTATCATCTGGCCGGGGAACAATAGGATAGGTATCATCAGTACGGCGGTAACAACAAAGGCGGCAAGCAATGCAATGTTGCTGCCCTTTTTAGCTCTTTTAATCTGGTTTTTACCAAGATTCTGACCAACGAAGGTGGTAGCGGAAAGTCCGAAGCTCTGCATGGGCAGGAACAAAATAGCATCCAGCTTATTGTAAGCTGTCCAGCCTGACATATAGTCAGCATTGAAGTAGTTGATGTAGGACTGAACGAATACGTTAGAGAAGGAGGTTACAAGCATCTGTAAGCCTGAAGGAACACCGACCCTGAATATTTTAATCAGGATTTCTGTGTTTAATTTAAGCTCTTTGGGAATTAAGCGGATACTTGTCTTTGTGCGCATCAATGTAATAACAACCAATATAGCAGAAACACCCTGAGCAATAATTGTAGCTAAAGCAACGCCCGCTGAAGCATAGCCCATATCACTGAAGGGCTTAACTAATATAAGGTCAAGTACCGTATTAAGTAACGTTGTAACAATAAGGAAGTAAAGCGGTCTTCTTGAATCGCCTACAGCCCTTAAAATACCTGCGCCGATATTGTAAATAACAAGTCCCGTTACACCTGAGAAATAAACTCTCATATAAGCTTCAGCTTCAGGCCATACTTCATCAGGTATGTTCATCATATAACGAATATAGGGGATAAGTAAAAGTCCCGCTACTGTCATAATAACGGAGCAGATTATGGTAAGCAGCGCTGCTGTGTGTACAGTTTCTTTAACCTTGTCGTGTTTACCGGCACCGTAATACTGGCTGACAACAATGCCTGCACCGCTGGAAAGACCTATAAAGAAACCGATAACCATATTAAGGGCAGGTCCAAGGGAGCCAACCGCGGCAAAGGCTTCGTTAGAAGCAAAGTTACCAACAACCCAGGTGTCCACCATATTGTAAAGCTGTTGGAAGAGATTTCCGATTAAAAGCGGAATGGCAAAGGTAATAAGGTGGGAGAGTATGTTACCTTCGGTCATATCCACTGTTTCTTTTTTCCTGAAAAGACTTTTAAGCATCAAAACACCCCCGTTAATTGTAGATTATACACCTAAATAGTTTAAAATGCAATGAAATGAAGCTTAAAATATATTAAGAAATATGAATTTACCCGAATATAGCAATATTGTTTGACTTTATGCGGAAAATAAGGTATACTTAAACCTCATTATTCGATAAAAAGGTAAAAAATAAAATGATATCAAATAAAAAATTATCAAATCGAAAATTATTTTTGATTGTCGGCGTAATCGCTATGCTCTTTGCAGGTGTAATTTATGCCTGGTCAATTTTGAAAGTGCCGTTTAAAAAGGAGCTTGCATTCAGCGATTCCGATTTAGCCTTATGCTTTACCTTAACAATGTGCTTTTTCTGTATAGGTGCATTTATCGGCAGTAAGCTGCTGAAAAAAATTGGACTTAAAAGTACGCTGATTGCAGCATCCTTGCTTTCAGGTCTCGGTTTCTTTTTAACCGGTTTAATCAATCCTTTACATATTGCTATGCTTTATGTGTTTTATGCACTTTTCGCGGGTCTTGGTATAGGTATTGCCTATAACGTAATAATTTCCGTTGTAAATTCCTGGTTCCCTGATAAAAAAGGCTTTTCTTCAGGCGTTTTGTTGATGGGCTTTGGTGCAAGCACCTTAGTTTTGGGAAACGTAATAGATATATTGTTCAGTATGGGAAATATCGGGTATCAGAAGACCTATATGATTTTTGGTGTGCTGATTGCTTTTGTTTTAACAGCTGCCGCTTTAATTATTAAAACCCCTTCTGCCGATGTTGAATTTCCCGAAGTTAAGGTTGTAAAGGCAAAATCCGGGGAGGATTTTATTCTTAAGGATTACACCACAAAAGAGATGCTTAAGCGCTTTACCTTCTGGCGTGCTTTCATTCTTTTGGTTTTCCTTACAGCTGTAGGCAATTCGGTAATAAGCTTTGCAAAGGATCTTGTGGTTTCTGTCGGTGCGGCAGATTCATTGGCAACTACCTTGGTGGGAGTTCTTGCGGTTTGCAATGGTTTAGGCAGAATATTAACCGGAATGATTTTTGATAATTTTGGCAGAAAAAAAGCAATGATATTCTCTAATTTGCTTACCATAGTTGCTGCAGCAGTAACACTTTTAGCAGTTATAATAAATTCTTTACCCGTTTGCATTATAGGTCTTTGCCTTACAGGCCTTTCTTACGGCTCTTGTCCCACAGTTTGTTCCGCTTTTGTTTCGGCTTTCTACGGACAGAAATATTTCCCCACAAATTTCAGTATAGTAAATTTCAACCTGATTTTTGCTTCCTTTATTGCAAGCTTCAGCAGCACACTTATGACATTAAGCGGCGGCTTTACAGTTCCGTTTATAATGCTTCTTTCTTTATCTGTGGTTTCGCTATTCCTTAATTTCAGTATTAAAAAGCCGTAAATACCAAAAATTAAAGCCTGATGAAAATCAGGCTTGTTTTTTTATTCAGTGTCCTTTTCTGTTTCGGCTTCAAGACGTTTCTTTTCTTCCTCAACCATCTTGGTGATCCATGAGTTTTTACCCATTTCCTCCATTTCAAGCTGACCGCTGCCCATTACGGAATCGTCGGCAAATTTATCGAATTCCTTTTGCTTGCCTGAAAGAATCTGCAACATTCTCTCGTCAATGGTATCGTCAGCCAAAAGTCTGTGAACCAAAACGTCCCTTGTTTGTCCCATTCTGTATGCACGGGAAACAGCTTGATTTTCTATAGCAGGAGTAAGCTGTGGCTCGCAGAACACTATAACACTGGCAGCCTGAATGTTAAGTCCCGTACCGCCTGCCTGAACCTGACTAACTAATATGGCGCCCGGTTCAGCCTTGTTAAATTCATCTACAATTTCCTGACGCCTTTCAGGAGGTATGTCGCCTGAAATTATTTCGGAGCATCTGTCACCTAAAAGCTCACAAACTTTATTAAGTGTGCTTCTGAAAAAGGAGAACACAATAACTTTTCTGCCTTCATCCTCAGCTTTTTCACAGATTTCGAGAAGTCTTTTAGCCTTTGTAGAGCTGCCGATGTCGGGAACCTGCCAGGAAACCTGTCTGATAGCCATAAAGTTGCCGCTTAGCACAGCACTTCTGTAAGCAAGCTTTTCCGTTTTATTCAGCTCACACCACTGTTCCTTCTCAATCAAATCGGGAAGTTCTTTTAAAACATCCGCCCTTGTTCTTCTTAAGTAAACCGGAGCAAGCTCCTCCCTGAACTGGTCAGCAGTAGAAAAGCTTTTAACCTTTTCAAGCTTGCTTGCAATTCTTGGCTGTAAGCAATTAACAAGGAAGCACATCTCGTCAACCTTATTTATCAGGGGAGTACCCGACATATAAAGCACACCCTCAGTTTTCTTTAAAAGTCTCAACATGGCTTCTGTTCTTTGAGCCTCGGGGTTTTTAACGTAGTGGGCTTCGTCCACCACAAGCATATCGAAGGAAAAACCGTCGGGAAGCTCAAAACGGCTTATGGATTCATAAGTGGTAACGGCAACGTCCCCTTCCTCAAGCCATTTGTTCAGGGCATTTTCGTCCGCGCCGTGTATTTTGATTGGCGTTAAGTATGAATGCTTCTCTATTTCCCTGCACCAGTTGATAAGCACGCTGGCAGGGCAGACCACCATAAAATGAGTTTTACCCTCAGCTTTTAATGCCGCCATAGCAGCCAAAGCCTGAATGGTTTTACCTAAGCCCATCTCGTCGCCAAGCAAAGTGCGCTTCTGGTGAACGGCGTATTTTACACCGAAGGTCTGGTAAGAACGAAGGGTAGCCTTCATATATTTTAAATCAAGGGGATAAGCTTCAATTTTTTCCAAAAGCTCGGCGGAAAGTCCTGTGTTTGGCTTTTCGGAAGTATTTAAATATTTGCAATGCTTTTCAAGTGCAGCGTAGCATTCCGCGGAGTTTTCGCTGAAGAACCTTCTGTAATCGTATGGGGTGGCATTTAAAACTTCATAGTAGGGGGAGAATAAATCATCGTCACCGAAAACGGAGCGAAGTCTGTTCTTTAAGGAGTCAGCGGCATACATTGCCTGCTCCTTTACCCTTTTTGGAGTGAAAAACCAGCTCAAACCGTTTGTCGCTTTGCTTGCATAGATAATATCTGTCTCAACGTCATTGTGATGAGTTTCGTAAAGGCTTGCATAAAGCTCCCTTTGCGGAGCGTGGTTAATAAGCACGTATAAAGCCCTTAACAGCATATCGTCAGCAGGGGAGGGGTCATCTATATTAATTCGCATCGAAAGCTTCTTGCCTGTGTTCTCAGCAATTTTCTTTGTGAGCTTATATATTTTATTTGCACCTTGAGTACCGATACCGTTAATGGACTCTATCTGCAAAGATGAGAGCTTTGAAAGCTCATACATATTATTGATGCCCACATCCCTTAAATAAGAAACTCTTATTCCCTGCTTGCTTTGGGCAAGAATATCTACGTCGATTTTTTCAAGAGAATCACGGAGTCTGTCGTTATAAAAAACCTCAGCGGCAGATTTAAGCTCGTTTATTTCCTGCCACTCGCAGTCTTTTATGTAGCTCAGCATACTGTCAATTTTGGCGCTTCGGTCAATAAGGTATTTAATTTCATTAAAATCAGGCCTTAAACCCATCAAAACTCATCCTTTTAATTAAGATAGAATCATTTTAACATTTTTACAAAGCGCTGTAAATAACAAAAACTCCTAAACTTGACCTCGCGGTCGAATTTAAGAGCTTGCCTATGAGTTACGAAAAAAGAAGTTTAGCTGATGATATGCACGCTTCGTGTGATGATATACGCCTTACGGCGATGATATACCATTGCTTTCGCAATGGATAAAAAAGATATTTTTGCTGTTTTTGCGTATGAATTCGAACTCTTACACAAAGATTCAAATCATCCGCGAAGCGACGAAACTTGTCAAGATTAGTGGACAGATAAAAGAGTGAAAAAATGGTTTGGAATGGCATAATTGATACCTGAATGCAGTCGTTCGGAATTGTAATAAAGCTCAATATACTCAACAATGGTTCTTGCTGCTTCTTGAAAT
>JAGBID010000215.1 GCA_017935165.1 Clostridia bacterium | reverse complement strand
GGGAACTTTTTCCTCCACGTAACTTATATCATTATTTTCTTGAACTCTGAAGTAAAATTCCGTAAAAAAATTCGAAACGGCATTGGATGCAAGGAGAATATCCTTGCTCTTTTTATTTTCAATGTAAATTTTAAGCTTGTCGGCAAACTCATATAAAGAGCCTGCATTATTGATCAACAGAGGATTGCCGTGGCTTGAGAGAATATTGAAATAGCATTGAGGAAGAGTGCCGATAAGGCAAATAATGGTGATATCAGCTCCGTTTTCTTTATCAGGGCTTATGGTTACTTTAAGTTTATCACTGATAAAGGTAACAGAGTCAGTATTAAGAATATAAGATTTTTGATTTACACTAAGTGTTAAACTACCGCTATCTGCAAAAATGATTTTGAATGAATCTGTTCCCGGCATCATGCTGAAGCTATCAGTGAAATATCCACTGTAAATAAGTGGAACAAAAGCGGGGATGTTAGCGGCAAGATCATTATTTATGGGGTTTTCTGCTATTAAGTAAGTTTTCTTGGCACAGGAGCAGAAAGTATTAATAAGATCACGGTTTTCTTTATAAATTTGGCTGAATCTGTATATATCCTGAGAATTCATTATAGTTACCTTACAGTATTAATAAAATTATGACAGTATCATTATATAATAAAGTCTTGCTTAAGGCAAGTGAGGGATTTATACTAAAATTGAAAATAAAAGTAAAGGGGAATAAAAATGAATACACCTTTATATAAATTAAGAAAACTCTACGGCTATACAGGTAAACTTTCAAATAAAATAATTAACAACTTTTTAATCGGGCTTAATGAGTCTAATCCTTCAATTCTTTATATGTTTCGCGATAGAGATGTAAAGCCATATCGCCATATGCTACCCTGGTCAGGTGAATTTGCAGGAAAATATATTACGGGTATGGCGTATATGTATAAGCTTACATCCAACCAAGAGCTTTACGATTATGCGGTAGATTTTATCGGTAAATTATTAAAATATCAGGATAGTGACGGTTACCTTGGCTGTTTTGATAAAGAACACCGTATGGCAGGCGTATGTGCGGGAAACATAGACGTAGATTTAGGCGAGCACCGCAATTGGGATGCCTGGGCACACTACCACATAATGTACGGCCTTCTTTTGTGGTACGATATTACTTTGAATGATGAATATATGAATGCCATCAAAAAAATGGCGGAATTTCTTATGAATACTTTCTATAAAGGCGGTGCCAGAGTTATCGATATGGGCAGCAGCGGCACAAATCTTTCCCTTTATCATATTTTTGGTATTATTTTCAGAAGAACCGGCGATAGCAGATATATGAAATTTGCAAAAGAGATAGAAACGGATTTATCAAGCGACCGTGCAGGTGACTACATAAATTCTGCTTTGCTGGGTTATGAATTTTACCAAAGCCGTGAACCAAGGTGGGAGGGCTTGCACACCATCATGGGTATATTGGAAATGTACAAGAATACAAACGAAACTAGATACTTAGATGCGGCTAATAAAATATTTTACAGTATATTAAAAACAGACGTTCACAATACGGGTGCTTTTTCAACGGAAGAACACGCCATTGGTAATCCTTATGAGAACGGAAATATAGAAACCTGCTGTGTAATAGCTTATAACGCCCTTGCTATCGAGCTATATGAAGTGACAGGTGATATAAGAATAATAGATTTTCTCGAGCGTTCTCATTATAATGCTATATTAGGTTATAATTCTCCATCAGGCAGATGGGCGACCTACAATACTCCTATGGAAGGTGAGAAGTGTGCCAGCGCACACAGTATTAATTTTCAGTGCAGACCGGGTTCACCTGAGCTAAACTGCTGTTCTGTAAATGCGCCAAGAGGTGTAGCAAACGTAGAAACCTGGATGTTTGCAGAAAATAAGGATACACTCTACGTTAATTTTTATGAAGACTGTGAAGCAGTACTAAACGATGGTACAAAAATAAATATCAAAGGCGGTTACCCTGTAAATAATCAGGTAGTTTTAAAAGTAGAACCTGAAGAAAAAGGAATTAAGCTTGCTTTAAGAATTCCTTCCTATTCACAGAATACAGAGATTATAATTGAGGATAAAGTTATAAAGCCTTTGGCAGGAACTTATTACAGTATAAATCTTGATAAAGCTACAGAAATAAAAATTAATTTCGATTTTGCGTATAGCTTTGAGGCTGGCGGCGGTGCTTATGAAGGTAAGTGCAGTATTTTCCGCGGTCCTGTACTTTTAGGTTTAGGACTTGGTGATAATCATAATATAGATTTTGAGGAATTACCAAAAATCACTAAACTTGAGTTAAATGAAGCGGAAATTATAAGCAATAATATAGGCGAGATGGAAGTAAAGCTTAAAAACGGCATAATTTTGAAAGATTTCTGCCATCTTGGTTTTGATGGTTCCAAATACAAAACTTATTTCGAAATAGAATAATTAAATGGCTCTTACATAAGTAAGGGCCAAATTTATTTTAAAACACTATTGGAATTTTTTAAGTTTTAATGTAAAATAAAATTAATAAAAGAAAAGGAGAATTACTATGGAAAATGCTGTTATTAAATCCCTTAAGGAAAGAAGAAGTGTAAGAAGTTTTTTAGATAAGCAGGTAGATGAGGAAGCTTTAAAAATCATTCTTGAAACCGCTACCTATACTCCCACAGCAAGAAATTTACAGTCTCCCATAATTGTAGCCGTGCAGGATAAGGAGGAGATAGAGACCCTTCGCAAAATGAATGCATCCGTAATGGGTAATCCCGATGCTGACCCCTTCTACGGCGCTCCTACTATCGTTATAGTACTTTACGGTAAAGAGTACGCTAACGGAATTTATGACGGCAGCTTAGTTATGGGCACACTTATGAATGCAGCTTTTGCTTTAGGTGTGGATTCCTGCTGGATCCATAGAGCAAGAGAGGAATTTGAAAGCGAGGAGGGCAAGGCTCTACTTAAAAAATGGGGAATTGAAGGCGAGTACGTAGGTGTAGGTCACTGTATTTTAGGCTACCGCGATGGCGAACTTCCCAAGGCAAGAGAAAGAAAAGAAAATTATATTTACAGAGTATAATTAAAGGATTGACTAATTGCAGTTCCCTTATATATAATTAAGAAAACTGAACGTAAAAAGAACCGAAAGGATAAGTATTATGAATTTTAAACTTGGTGTAATGATGGAAAGCTTCCTTCTCCCCTGGAGAGAGGCAATTGAAGTTGCTAAGAAAATTGGCGCCGACGGTTTACAGATAAGAACAACCGATGGTGAGTTCAAGGCATCCGTAATGAGCAAGGCATTAAAGCAGGAGTTAAAGGACCGCTTAAATGCTAACGGCCTTGAGATAAGCGCACTTTGCGGTGACTTAGGTAAGGGATTTGGAAATAAGGAATTAAACCCCTCTTTAATTGAGGAATCTAAGAGAATTATCGATTTAGCTAAAGAGCTTGGCACAAACATCGTAACAACTCATATCGGTGTTGTACCGAATGATAAGAATCACGAGAGATATAAGATTATGCAGGAAGCTTGCTACGAGCTTGCTATGTATGCAGACAAAATGGAAGCTAAATTTGCAGTTGAAACAGGCCCCGAAACTTCCTTAACACTTAAAAACTTCCTTGATTCTTTAGGCTCCAAGGGTGTTTCCGTTAACCTTGACCCCGCTAATTTAGTTATGGTAACAGGCGACGACCCCGTGAAGGCAGTTGAAAATCTTAAGGATTATATCGTTCATACTCACGCTAAGGATGGCAGAAAGCTTTACGACTTAAGCCCCGAGATTATTTACGGCTTAGAAGAAAGCGAGATGCTTTCTTCCCCCGCATTTATTGAGCTTCCCTTAGGTGACGGCGACGTACCTTTCGAAAACTACTTAAAGGCTTTAAACGGCATAGGCTTTGAAGGCTACCTTACAATCGAGCGTGAAGTAGGCGCCGACCCCAAGGCAGACATTATTAAGGCTGCAGATTTCTTAAGGAAATATATCGGCTAAAATATTAAACCGCTTTCCAAATCGGAAGGCGGTTTTTGATTATATTTTAACTTTTTCGGCAATATCCTTCAATTCTTCAGGCTTTATTTTCATTACTTTTCTGTCGTAAGTGAGAATTCCGTTGGTTTCATCCTCTACGTCACTTACCTGCGTGTAAACTGCGGCGCAAAGACCGATATCGATAAATGGTATGACCTCGTTTAAGTATAAATCACGGAAGGCTTTTACGAAATCCTCACGGTTTTCAAACTTTCCGTAGCCGTAGGTAGCCTCGGTATTTGCCACGTGGTTTTCAGGCTTAAAGGAGTAGCCGCCGAATTCAGAAAGGAAAATAGGTTTCTTGCTTTTTGGCTTCTTTAAATTTACCTTTTTAAAGTAAACGTGCTCGCTTTCTACGTCATTTTTCTTTGCTTTGAACCAGCCTGAAGTGGTATCAATAAATCTGGTACTATCAAGGCTTCTCATATAGTCGTACATATTATCGGAGTCAAACTGTCCCCAGCCCTCGTTAAATACAGTCCAAAGGCAAATGGAGGGGTGGTTATAAAGCTGCTCCACTTCCTTTTTCATAGCTTTTCTGAACTGCTTTCTTGTTTCCTTATCGGTGTGAAGTATTTTATCGGGGAAATATTTCATTCCGATGGTAGGCAGGGCGGTATCGCGTATAAATGAATATTTTCCGTTATTCACCATATCCTGGAATACGACCATACCGAAGCGGTCACAGTCATAGTAGAAAATTTCAGGCTCCACCTTAATGTGCTTTCGAAGCATATTAAAACCTAAGCTTTTCATTTTAAGCACGTCTCTCTCGTATTCCTCAGGCTCAGCGGGAGTGAAAAGTCCATCGCTATAGTAGCCCTGGTCAAGAAGTCCGTTAAAGAAGTAGGGCTTGCCGTTTAAGCAAAGTCTCCCGGTACCGTCTATTTCCTTGATTTCAAGGGTGCGAAGGGCAAAGTAGGAGCAGATTTTATCCTTCTCGGTTTCAATTTCAAAGTAATAAAGGTAAGGACTTTCAGGAGACCAAAGCTTAGGCTCAGGTATGTCGATTCTTACCTTGCCGTCTGTTATCTCGGCTTCCTTTTCCTCAGTAATAAGCCTTACTTTAATTTTACCCTTTAAAGGTACTTCGCCTGAGAAGATGCTTATTTCAGCAAAATCAAGTCCCGTATCTATTTTAAAGGAGCGGATATATTCGTCCCTTACACTTTCGAGCCAAACGGTTTGCCATATACCGCTGCAGGGTGTGTACCACATTCCGCCGCGGTTATATTTTTGTTTTCCGTAAGGGTAGGTAGGGTCGGAAAGCTTATCAAGTACCTTTACAATAATAGTATTTGTGGCTTTTTTCTCAATTAAATCCGTAATGTCAAGGGAAAAAGCATCATAGCCGCCTATATGGTAGCCGGCTTCCTTGCCGTTTATATATACCCAAGCTTCTCTGTCCACAGCACCGAAGTTTAAAAGAAGTCTGTCCTTTAAAAAGCCATCAGGCAAAGCGAACTCACGTTTGTAATAAAGGTAAGTGCCGTCCTCATAAAACTTGTGTATACCTGAAAGCAAGG
>JAGBID010000214.1 GCA_017935165.1 Clostridia bacterium | reverse complement strand
CTGAAGGTGTAGCCGTTATTTAAACCCCAGATAATTATATCTTCAACAGCCTGAATGCTGAAATATTTTATATCGTGCTGTAAAACTATGGAGTTTGTTCGTGAGGATACTCCGGAAATTACGTTGTAGAAAACTTCGCTTGAGTTGGAGGCACCGCCTGCATCGCCGCTGTCTACGTTCCAGTCAAAGTACTGGTAGCCCTGCTCGGTAACAGCCTTTGTAAGCCTTGTCATAATGCCGGGGTTAAACCTGCTTACGGTGTTGGAGCTGCCGCCGGGGAACCTTAAAAGTGAAGTTTTAATACCGGTTTTTGCGTAGATTATGTTGCCCATATTTTCAATATCCGCAAAGAAGGCTTCTTCGCTGGCATAAATGGAGGAGAAAACGTGGGTTGTTGAGTGAATGCCTATGGAGTGTCCGTCCGCCGCTATCTGGGTTATATAATCTATAAAAGGCGTGTTTACCACAAAGAAGGTAGCCTTTACGTTATATTTCCTCAGGACTCTTAAAAGCTCAGGGGTGTTTGCACCGGGACCGTCGTCAAAAGTCAGGTAAATGGTTCTGCCGTTGGGAGTAACGGAAGGGTCGTAAGTGCCGCCTGATACTGAGCCTGAAAACTCGGGTACGTACACGGGCTTGGGTCTTTCCTTAACAGTTATCACTCTTTCGTCGCTTACTGTGTTGCCCCAGGAATCAGATACAGTATATTTTAAAGTATAGGTACCGGGAGTATCGTTTTTAACTTCACCCGTTACGCTTACTTTTTCGCTTATGTCACCGTCACAGTTGTCGTTGGCTTCAAAGCCCGGCTCCTCATATTCCTTGCCCTCGGTAAAGCTTATTTCCTTGTCGCCAAGTAAAGTGAGCACGGGAGGTATGGGGTCATTATAATAAACAAACCTTGTAACCGTAGTTTCGTTGCCGGAGGAGTCAGATACCCTGTAGCGGATAACGTCGCCTTTTTCATTTTCTTCCCTTACTACCTTATCGGTAATGTCACCGTCGTAATTATCTGTGGCGGTAAAGCCCTCCTCAGCGTATTTGTGGCCGGGTAAGGTGTAATTCTCAGGTGAAAAATTAAGCTTTATTTCGGGTTTAACGCTGTCAATTACAGTAATTTCACGGGTTAAGCTTTCACTTAAATCCTCGTAGCTTGCTGTGTAAGTAAGGGTGTAAGTACCAAGCTTACTTTCGTCAACGCTGCCCTCGATTATTACTTCAGGCTTTACGCCTTCCTTAAGGAATATACTTCCGAAGTAAATAGCCTCGGCGCCCTGCTCTTCATATTTTTCGCCGTATTCTATTACAAGCTTTTCCTCGCCGTTTAAAGTTAAATTTAAGGTGTATTCATTTGTAAAGTAAAGTGTTAAGAAGACTCCGCCTGCGAGTATTATTAAACTCAATAAAGTTATAAGTGTTATTTTAAGCCATTTCGACATAAAAATCCCCCTTTCGACATATAGATTATATATCAAAAGAGGGAATAGTTAAATAACTTTATTGTCTAAAAAGAAAAATTTAAGTAAATTTTAAGAATTTGCACCGAAAAAAGGAATTTCCCTTTCCTTATACCTGCCTGTGATTCTGTCGGGATTTACGTGGTCGAAGTAAACAGCTCTTTCTTGTGTGTATAGAATTGCAATGCTTCGCTTAACATTTTTCTCTCTCTGAGTGGAGCTGTCTTCATCCAGTAGGATTCCCAACCTTTTAAGATTTTTATCAGGAATATGCAGGCATAAGGGCAGTTTCGGACTTTTGCTCAGCCAATCGGTAACCAAAATATCACGTATTACGGCTTTGTCTATGCCTTTGCTTATGCCGTATTCAAGAAGCACTTGACAGGCTTCCATAGGTGTATTTACCTTTTCTAAAAGAAGTCCCGTTTCAAAATAGAAATCATAGGGCGTAATATTAAGCTTGTTTAAAAGGACGTTTGCTGTATTTAAAAATCTTCCCGAGTTATAAAGGATATCCAGGCTTTTTTCAGCTGTGTGTAAAAGCTTAAGCTCACTTTCCTTTATCCATGGAGTGGAAATAACCTCATAAGGCGGATTTTTGCTGTAATCGGCGCCGTAGCTTTCCTTTTCAAGGTCGCTGCCGTGTAAGATTTTAAGAAAGCCAAACTGAAGCATATGGGGCTTTAAGATATAAGCCTTATTGAAGCTTTCCTTAAAGCTCTCATATCCTTCGTAAGGGAGTCCTGCAATCAGGTCGATATGTATATGAATGTTCTGAGGTTTAATAAGCTTTTGAATATTTTTCGTAAGCTTTTGCGTGTTCGTCTTTCGGTTTACAGAGTTTAGTGTCTGCTCATTAAAGCTTTGAAGACCTATTTCAAGCTGTATAGAGCCTTTTGGTGCGCTGCCGAAAAGGGAAATCAGCTCATCATCTAAAATATCCCCTGCAATTTCAAAGTGAAAGCAAACGTCGTCGGGAATTTCCCTGCCGTAATTTTCTAAAATAAAACGGACTATTTTCTTGGCTCTTTCCTTATTTGCGTTAAAGGTGCGGTCAATAAATTTAATGGTTTTACTGCCGCTTTTTGAAAGCAGAAGAATATTTTCAAGGCTTTTATTTAAATCAAAAAATCTCACTCCGCCGCATCGTCCCGATAAACAGAAGGCGCAGTGGAAGGGGCAGCCGCGGCTGGTTTCAATATAACTGATTCTTCCCTTTAAATTTTCGAAATACTCGGGAATGTAGGGTGTAGGTGGGTCGGAAAAACCGATATAAGGCTCGCTTAAAATAATTTCTCCCTGATTTTTATAGCAAATGCCTTTGTTTTCGGGAATTTCACTATTTTGATTTATGGCATCAAGAAGTATAGGTAAAGTCCACTCGCCTTCACCGCTCAATATATAATCTACGTTCTTATTTCCTTTAAGAATGGTACCTGCGTTATAGCTTACTTCCGGACCGCCTAAAATTATTTTGGTTTCAGGTTTTATTTCCTTGATTTTTAAAGTAAGCTCTTTTACTCTTCTTAGGTTCCAAATGTATACCGAAAAACCTATAAGGTCTGCATTAAAGGAAAGTATTTTACTGAGAATTTCCTCAAATTTTTCATTTATGGTGCCTTCCAGTATAAAAGCTTCAACGTTGGTACGTGAAAACTCCCTTATTCCCGAAAGCAGGTAGTAAGGCGCAAGGGAGGAGTGTATATATTTTGAATTTAAAGAGCAAAGCAAAAATTTCATATAGCTAACCTTTTTTGTTGATAGTAATCAAATTTTAGCACAAAGCAACTTATAGTTCAATTATAAGAAGAAAGTATTGTATTAAAAATACACTTAATTTTTTGCTTTTGTATGAATAATTCACTTAATAAATTTGGTTTCTTGAATTTATCAGTTACGGTGTTATAATGAAATCGGGAGGATGCTGCTATGAATAAAAACACTCAGAATTTTGAATTTTTAAAATATGGCCTTTTCGTGCATTACGTGCATAATCTCTCTTTCTTTTCCGACGGCAGAAAACCCGAAGATATTAACGAAACCCTGGAAAACTTCGACGTAAAAGGTTTTGCTGAGCAAATAGCTGAAATGAAAGTGCAGTACCTTATTATCACTTCCTGGCATTATAATACAGTTCCTTTGTACCCAAGTGAAGTTAACGCTAAGTGGAGGAATTTGCCTATTGCGAGGCGCGATCTTTTAGGTGAAATTATAAACGAATTAAACGAAAAAGATATAAAAGTAATACTTTATACTCATCCTCGTGACGGACACGATTTTACTGAGCCTGACCGCACTAATACGGGCTGGGGCAAAGGTCACCGCGAAAATACTGCGCTTGATAGCGCAAACCCCGATACCTTTAATTATGAATTATGGAATTCTTACGTAACTGAGCTCTTTGAAGAACTTGCTGACCGATATGCTAAGAAAATTTACGGATTTTATACCGACGGAATGGGTCCTCAGGATGGCAGAAACCCCAATATGGAAAAGAACTTCCAGATTGTAAATTACCTTAAGCTCCGTGATATTATGAAATCGAGAAACCCGAAATTGATAATGATTCAAAATTATTTCGGTTATATGTTTTCAAACGATTACGCTATGCCTGAAGGATATTTCGGTGCAGAAGTTGAGCCGCTTTTAACAGGGGCTTTAAATTTGCCTGCAGCGCAAAAAGCATTGGCTATGAGTCCTTTCGGTGAAAGCTGGATGCCCACAGTACCTCTTGCAGAATGCAAGCGCGTGAAAGTTACCTATGAAGGTGCTTTGCGCTTTCTGCTTTTCAATGCTTCCTGCACTGTTGGCGGAGGTGTGTGCTATTCTACAGGCCCCTACTGCGAGGGAAATATATGGCCCAAGGGTCATTTTGAATTTTACAAAACATTGGGAGAAAAACTTGAGCCTTACCGTGAGTATGCTTTAAATTCAAAACCGAGCATAAGTTATCCAACTGTTTCAGGCCAAACACTTGAAGATGTATGTCACCGATTTTTCTTTACTTCCAAGGATGAAAGTAAGGAGTATATGTTCCTTACAAAAATGCAAAGCCTTATCACTTTGCCCGAAAGTCAGGATGGCGCCAAACTATTTTCCCCCGTTTCTCTTACAAAAGGTGTGAAGGTAGAAAACTTCGATGGTACGACACTTTCAGTTGCAGGCGATTTTGAAGGTGTAGCGGCTATAATATCATTTGAGCGTGAAAATGCTGAAAGTCCGAAGAAAACTACCTTAATAAATAATACCGATAAACGCATTCGTTACAGCGAAGAGTGGGAATATAATTACCTTGACCCAAATCCTCATACTCAGTACATTAAAGGCGCTTTCGAGTGTGACGTTCACCGCGCAGTACAAGGCGGCGCAACTGCTTTTATTGCCTTTGAAGGCTCGTTTTTGGAGCTTTACGGTAAAGGCGAAGCCGAAGTTTTTATAGACGGAATTCCGGTAGCTAAAGTAAATAGCGATAAAATTTCGCTTCTTTGCCGCACTCAAAATTTATACGGCGGTATGCATACGCTATATATTAAAGCAGAAAAGGAATTTTGTTTAGACGCTTTAAAAATTGAAGAGTAACACAGTTTAAATAAAAAACCTCCCTGCAATCAAAAAAGATTACAGGGAGGTTATGTTTTTGCAGGAAATAGTAACGAAAAGTATTATAAAGAAGCTGTTTGTTAAATTGGAGTTTGACGGATTAGATGTCATTAACTATTGCAGTTAAGCTATCAAAGTCTACGAATTCCACTTTCTTATTATATGTTTCAATCATAGCCTTTACCTCTGCAGTTTTTTTCTCTTCTGGCAACCCGACTGCTTTTCTATATAACAAGCCCATCATTGTTTTGTGCTTAAAACTTAACCGTGAATAGTCTAT